>JBDGUQ010000152.1:0-3074 GCA_042215785.1 Candidatus Aenigmatarchaeota archaeon | reverse complement strand
GATATACTTTTCTTTACATGCCAGCTATTTCTTCAATAATTATATTGGCGTTAGATCGGATAGATAAATACAAAAGTTATATTATTTCAGTTTTGATTGCTGTAGGTTATGTGCAATTTTTCTTTATAAGTTTCTGGCCTTACTTGGGAATACAGGAGAAGAGGATTACTAATAATTTTATTGGCCAGGATTTTCCACGGGCAGATTGGAAGGAACTTAGATTTTATCCCATGAATGGAACATTCTTAAAATTGAAAGATTCTATTAAAAATTCAAATACAATAAACCATAAACCTAGGATTGTCTATCTGTTAAGTGATGCATTTCCTTTTGGTCCATTGGAACTAAATAATTATATGAATATAGATGAGATTCCCGAAACTCTTCTTTGTATTGATTCCATGAGCTTAATAAAATGTAGCAGCTCTCGAAATTATGAGAACTTGGGGGGTTGCAATATCTCAAATTTTAGCTATGTGAAAAATTTTGATATAGTAATTACCAGGGAAGTTCCTATTTCCTACAATAGATTAAAGGAGAGATATTATCAGTGTGGTTTGTCCCTAGATAGATCAGCATATAATAATTATACTTACTATCATAAGAGGTTTGTTGATTATCTCAATCACTATTCATATGCCATATATACATCTGAGTATACAAAGGGGAAATATTTAATTTTTGTCTTATGAATAGTTAAACATGCAAAAAATTTATTGTTGATTGTATGGATCTAGTTAAAAAAATAGATTTGGGAAAGGATTTTGTAATTTCCAAACTCTTTGGTATAAAGAAACCGTTGATAGTTACATATTCCGTTACGGGGAGATGTAATTCTAAATGCAAATATTGTGGAATAAGGGACAATATAAACAAGGAAGGATTTTCTCATGAAGAAGCTATGGCTTTGATAGGTGAAATGGGAAAACTTGGTACCAAGAAACTAGTTTTTACTGGTGGTGAACCTTTGTTGAGAGATGATATAGGAACGTTAATTTCAAAGGCTGGTAATTTGGGCATTTCTGTCAGTCTGAACTCCAACGGTATTTTATTACCTCAAAAGATAGAGGATGTAAAGAACGTGGATTTTTTAGTTCTCAGTCTCGATGGACCGAAGGAGGTTAATAATGATCTTAGGGGGAATGGTTCCTATGAGAAAGTTATGGAATCGTTAGACATAGCCAAGGAATATGGTATTAATGTAGGGTTGACAACAGTTCTTACAAAGAAGAATGTAGATAAGTTAGATTTTTTATTTGATATTGCAAGAGATAAAGATGTGTCTCTGAATTTTCAGCCATTTGTTGAGCATATTTCTCCTACTATGAATAAAGAAATTAAAATACCTAATGAGGAATTAAAACTTAATAGGGATGAACTCAACGGTGTGATAGAAAAGGTTAAAGAATTCAAAATGGAATATGACAATCTCATAAGACCATCTATAAATACATTGGAAAAAATATTAGATATTCATTTTTCTTCGATTAAACCCAATTGTGGTAAAGGTATTATACATTATAGGATAGAAAGAAGATATTTAATTCAGTGTCCGAGAGTCTGGGAATCAGAAAAAATTCCTATGGAGAATGGCTTTCAAAGAGCATTGGAAAAAATTAGTAAGAACCCCTCCTGTAGTGGCAAGTGTTGTACAAGTGCTTTGGAACTTTTCAATATATGGAACTTCGATTTGAAAACAATAATAAATCAGATTGTTAACGATTCATTTTAATTAGTACATTAGTTTTCTTTTCTTTTGAAAAGGGAACCCCCCTTTCTTTCAATCAATTGCCAGTGATTCTTTTCATGCAGTTTGTCTATTTCGAATTTTCTTATGCTATCAAAAACCATATTTTCATCATCTTTTTTATTTTTAAGACATCTTACAGTTAGTTCATTTACTAGTATATAATCTAGGTCTTTTTCGAAATCGGAAAATTATTTTTTTGGGGTTTTCTTTGTATTAGGGTATCAACACTTCTGTCGTAAAAAAATACCTTGAAATAATATTTAACTATTGTTTTTAAAACAATAAAATGGTGTTTTATTATTAAGGACGTTAATTTGAAGTATATGCAAGTTTGGCCGACTAACAAATGCAATTTGCATTGTAAATTTTGTTGGAGAGAAAGATCCGAGACTTCTAAATGGAAGAATATTGAGGAAATAGATAGTGATTTGTTGATGAATGCAATACATGAAGGACTTGATTTGAGTTTAGAGAGGTTGACAGTATCTGGAGGAGGTGAACCTCTATTGAGAAGGGAAGTGTTGGAGAGGATAATAGAGTTATCCAGTGAGTACGATACAGAAACTAATGTGGTTACAAATGGAACACTTTTTGATAGGGAACTTTTTATTAAGATGATAGAAAATTCTTGGGATTCCATTTCCTTTAGCATTCACAGTTTTGTAAACGAGAATAGCAGTTATATAACTGGCTCAGAAGTTTCTTTGGATAAAACGTTAGATAATTTGAGACTTGTCAATGATTTGAAAAGAGAATATAATTCCGAAAAGCCTAGATTATTTTCAATAACAGTAATTAACAAATGGAATTGGAAAAATATAGAGGAATTTATCAAAATTGCTGAGAAAAATGGATTTGATTCTGTATCTTTTAAAATTCCCGAAGGTGATGAATCTATTGGGGAAATGTTTATTGAAAACAAAAACAAAGAGAAACTTATTGAAAAAATAAGGAAGATCAAATCGAGGAAATTCAGAGATAAATTTGAGCTTGGTATAAATCTGGAATTCTCTATCGAAGATATTGTAAATTATTATAATGGGGACGGTGCAGGTAGCGAAGAAGTGAAGAGAATAAAAAGTTGTGATAAACCATTCAACGAAATAGATATCTTTGCGGATGGTAGGGTTGCACAATGCTGTAATTTCGGTTTTTCAGAAGATGTAGTAGGCAGATTAACGTGGAATAAGTCCTTGAAAGATATATGGTATGGAGAAAAAATGAATAGAATTAGAAGGGATATGGAAAATGGTATTTTTCATGAAAGATGTAAAGATTGTTTCCCGACAACTAAAGCAGGAACAGGTGAGGATAAGTGAATGAA
>JBDGUQ010000077.1:0-13128 GCA_042215785.1 Candidatus Aenigmatarchaeota archaeon | reverse complement strand
CCGCCATTTTCGATTTTTATTTCGCCCTTTGGATAGAAACCGATGGATTTTTCATCCCTGTTCACAAGGAGTCCTTCTTCTTTATCTATATCATAGAAATGGGAGTCTCTGTTGCTATTATTCTTTATGTTGACCAGTGGTGAAATTACAATATCGAAGTCACTTACTGTTTTGGGTTCTATTTTAAAATTCACCTTAGCGGAAGTATTGTCCGGGTTTTCAAGTATTTCGTATGTTACCCTAAGTAGAAATTTCTTCGATTTAAAGAAATAAGTGATCTTTGAAAGGTTGGAATTTATCCTAGTCAATTCCAGGTCCTGTTTTTCTCCATTGTGCTCAACTTTGAATGACAGAGAACTAAGAAATTTCCAATAATCATCTTTTATTTTGGTATGTAGCCCCGTTCCCTTCTCAATTTTGTGTGTTGTAAAACCATCGTATTCTTTTGTTTCCAAGGGAAATAACCAAAAACTGTTCTTCCCCTTCAAGAACATATGTTTATCTTTACACTCCTTTGCTTCCAATTCCATGGAGAAATCATCTTTGAAGTGCATATTTAATAATGGTGTCCTTATTTAAAATTTGTTTTGATTGAAATCTATGAATTCGACAAATAGTGAGGATAAATTTATAATTGATGAAGAATCATTTCCATCTATGATCTACATAATAAACTACAAGACATATGAAAAGGGAACTGGGAAAGAAGCCCTAAAACTTTCTAATGTCATGGAAGAAATTTCCAAGGAAACAGGAGAAAATATTATAGGAACTCCACAACCCACTGATTTGCATATGATAGCACAGGAAGTGAATATACCTATTTTTTCGCAGCATATAGATCCGATTGAATTTGGATCTCATACTGGCTGGATACTTCCAGAAGCTGTTAAGAAAATGGGTGTTAGTGGAACCTTGATAAATCATTCTGAGAGGAAACTTCCACTGGAGAAATTGAAGAGGAGTATAGGAAGGGCCAAAGACCTTAATTTGACAACGGTGGTATGTTGCGAAACACCTGAAAAATGTGCAGAGATATCTGAATTCAAACCGGATTACATAGCTATAGAACCACCCGAGTTAATAGGATCAGGTATACCTGTCAGTAAGGCACAACCGGAAATTATCGAAGATGCCAAGAAATCAATAAAGAACAACGTTCCACTTCTATGTGGAGCTGGCATAAATGACCATGATGATGCAGAAAGGGCAGAAGAGCTTGGTGCTGAAGGTGTTCTGGTCGCGTCTGCAATAGTAAAGGCAGATGACCGTAAGAAGGCTTTGATGAATTTAGTCAGATAGTCCCAGTTTGTGAAGGAATTTCCTTGCCCTCCTGAATTTAGGCGGGTCAAATGGCCTCTTAGAGAAATGAGAGGCCAACCTTTTGTATTTTATTGTATTTTCGGAGTAAGGATCCAGATCTAAGAGAGGTTCCTGTTTCTGTATACTTTCTTTGAATGATCCATCCCTCTTTATGTTTGTTATAACCGGTATTCTAAACAAAAATTCTACTTCTCCTTCGGTTACTTCGTTTTTATCGTTTTCCACTTTATTAAGTATGATACCTTCAACTTTTTCCTCTGCTCCCATTTTCTCTATTTCTTCGAATAACCTGAGTGAATCTACGACAGCGGGGATTTCAGGATTGGTGACGAATATGATCTTGTCGACAAGTTTAACTATTGAAAGGATATCCTCGTAAACGCCTGGAGGACAGTCAATTATTACTTGATTGTCAAGCAAATTGAGGATTCTGCTGAAATTCTTTTCATTTATTTTACTTTCACCTGCTACAAATGCTGATGGAAGGACCATCAGGCCGGAGTCGTGCATTGTTATCGATTTGAGTGGGTTTTCTTCGTTTTCTAGAACTTCTTGTAATGTGAAGTCCTGGTCAGGTTTTAAACCGAGAAGTATTGAAAGATCTGGAGAAGTTCTATCTCCGTCAATTAGAACAGTCTTTTCCCCTAGCTTTTGGAATGCCAAACCCAAATTTAGTGCTGTAACACTTTTTCCAGTTCCTCCTTTCCCAGAAACCAAAGCTATACTTTCGGGCATAATGTTCAATAAATAATAATATTTCCCACTTAAAATAGTTTTCATTTATCAATCCAATTGTCTTCCCATTTTTCCAACTCTTTTTCTGAAGGAACATCTTCGTCGGTTTCTCCCTTTTCCTCTTTCTTGAAATTCGGTCTTAGATAAAGACCTACCAGAATACCGGCGAATAAACCGGCTAGGTGGGCCGCATTTGCCGTTCCTGTTGGAGCAAAGAAACCTATAACATCAATAGTTATCCATATAAAAGCTGCGAGAAACATCGGTAAAGGTGCTCCAAATGCCCATACCATCATTTTGGGTCTTAAAACAGTTAATGTTCCTATGAGTCCAAAAATAGCTCCTGAGGCTCCTAAAGATGATTCGTAAAAAAATGCCGCGCCCATACCTGCTATTATCCCTGTTATGAAAAATATTTTAATCAGTTTTTTGCTTCCTATAATTTTTTCTAGAATACTTCCGAAAAGTCCCAGTGCAAATATATTGAAAATTAAATGTTCAGGATTACCATGTAGGAAAATTGAACTGATTAATAAATAAGGTTCTGAAAGTACCCTGGAACTTGTTAAGGCAAATCTATTGGTTATTGTTGGAAAAATACTTTGCAGTATGAACAAACACGTACAAATAATCACTAGCTTTATGGACCACCAATTAAATTTATTTTTCATATTATCCATTATGGTAAATTTATTCCCCTTGCAGAACCACTGTTATATTCCTTTTTCTTGGTTTTATGTCCATTTCCACGAGCATTATCTCTTGCCATGTCCCCAGATCGAGTTCCCCGTTTTTTATCGGTATTGTTTCACTTGGCCCCAGGATAATAGCTCTTAGATGTGAGTGTCCGTTTGAAGGATGGTGATAAACTTCGTTTTCTTCTACTATTTCAGATAATTTGTCTTTTAGATCTTTCCTCAGCATGGGTTCGTCTTCATTTATTATTATGGAAGCGGTACTTCCGGGGTTAAATACGGTACATAACCCATTTTCTATGTCAGAATTTTTCAATATTTCTTTGGTTTCATCCGTCAAATTTATAATATCTACACCTTTTTCGGTTGAAACTTCTATTTTTTCGTAAGTATTTTTCATAAAAACACCTCATTTGAGCTTCTAATAACCTTTCCATTTAAATAAATTGAGCAATAGAGTTAAAAAAGCTTTTTAAATGAGTATGAAAAAACTTTTTAAATAGTTCATAAAGTTTATAAAGGGTGGTTTAAAAATGGCTGAAGAAATTAAAGTTGAAAATGTTGTTGCATCTGCTTCTTTGAATGTTAAAGTGCCACTAAATCAATTAGTAGCACAATTACCAGGGACAGAATACGAGCCGGAACAGTTTCCTGGATTAGTATATAGAATGCAAGATCCCAAGGCAGCTGCGTTGATATTTTCCTCGGGAAAAATAGTTTGTACCGGTGCCACATCGGCGGAAAGTGCTAAAGAAGCAATAGATAAGGTAGTTGAAGGAATTCGAAGTATAGGCGTGGATGTTGAAAGAGCTTTTGATATAGAAATACAAAACATAGTTGCGTCAACAAAACTAGAAAGTACATTGAACTTAAATGAAATAGCCTTTTCCTTGAGAAATACAGAATACGAGCCGGAACAGTTTCCTGGATTGGTATATAGAATAGAAGATCCCAAAGTAGCTTTCTTATTGTTCGGTTCTGGAAAAGTGGTATGTACTGGTGGCAGGAGCATAGAAGAGGTTGAGAGAGCTGTAAGTAAAATAGAAGAGGAACTTGGCGAAATAGGAGCAATTGCAGATTAGAATTCGGTGAAAATCTCTTCTCCGGGATATACTTCTATCCCATTTTCCCCTATTTCTAAGGGGTGAATCTTTTTGGAGTGGGAACTGCTTTTCATTTTTCTTACTGATATTCCTCTGAAGTATGTACTTTTTCTTTGTTTGTAGTGTAATAATATTATACCGTCAACCGCAAATTCTTCAATTCCAAATCTACTCAGTTTACTACTTCCTTCTTCTATTTCCGATATTGCCATTGTGGTACATTTCAATCTCTTGAACATATCACTTAATTCGAGTAGATTCCTCCTCAAGTCAAATTCATCTTTGAAATAAGAACTCAATATAGTCAGTGAATCTATAACTAACCTCTTGGCATCTATGCTGTCGACCGCATCTTCTATATCGGTTAATAGATTATCATACTTATACAGTTCGGGTTTTATTATCAATATTTTTTCCTCGTCTTCGAGTTTTTCCAGATCCCAACCGAATATTTTTGCATTTCTCCTTAACCTTTCTATACTTTCTTCCATGGAAACGAAAACTCCCTTCTCTCCGTTTTTGGCTCCTTCTATAAGAAATTCCATTCCGAAAGTCGTTTTGCCAGTTCCGCAGTTACCGGCCAGGAGAACTAGATTATTTTTCGGAATCCCACCATTTAATATTTGGTCGGTTCCGGGAATTCCGGTTTTAATTCTATCAACTTTGTATTTGTTTCCCATGTACTAGATATCCATTTCCTTACTTAAAAAAATATCTTAGAAATGGATCAAAATTCAACTCCAAGATCTTCGAATATTTTTTTCATCTTCAGACTATCCTTTTCTAGAATGGGGGATTCGGATATTAATGTTATATCGAGACCTCTCTCTATTATTTCCTTTGCGAGTGGTTTGAATGGAGGTTTTCCATTCAACTTCAGATGCTTCTTCTCACCCTTACTCGTGTACTCTATATTAGAGAAATGGGTATGAAGGTGATCAATTTGAAGCTCATTTATTTTGTCGAGTATTTTTCCATAATCTATTTTTCCATATTTTTTAGCATATAGGTGTGCAAAATCTATTACAGGAACACAGTTTTCCAACTTTTCAGTTATTCTCATTATTTCATCCAGGGTTCCAAATTGACTATGTTTCCCCGTTGTTTCCAAGCCCAATTTCACTTCTTCGACATCTTCGTTCATCTCTTCACATGCTTCCATGACCCTATTCCATGCTTCTTCCTTGCTGAGATCTTTGTAATATCCGGGGTGGAAGACAACTACTGTTGCTCCCATCTTTTCACCCCTTTCGGCACTGTCCAGAATTCTTTTCATGCTTGCCTCCTTCTTCTTCTTGGAACAAAGATTAACGTAATATGGGGCATGAATACTTAGACTTATTCCCTCTTTTTTTGCTACTTTCCCCATTTTTTCGGCCTTTTCATTATTTAAATAAACTCCTCTAACGAATTCTATTTCCTGAGCTTGTAAACCCATTTCATTAACTTTTTTCAAAGAGTCTTCGGTGCTGGAAGCATTTGAACAGTTTCCGGCCGGACCTAATCTAATTTCCATATTATCTACCTTCCATATTCTTATCGTAATAATCTTCGGATAACGCTTCTCTTGCAAATCTGTGCCCTTCTATTACCATGTTTTCGGGAACGTTGTGTACTTCAAATGTTAGCGGTCTCATATAATTATTCTTAACACAGTGTGAAATAATTTGTTCTATTGCAACCTTGCCATAGCTGGGTGGTAGATGTTCATCCGTTTTTCCGTGGGTATCTACCAAATGAACGGCCTTTATGTAATCGAAGTATTTTTTAAAAAGTTCAAATACTTCTTCTTCAGTATTGCATGTGGTTCTTGCGTGAGATGTGTCAAAACACATTCCCAGATTTTCCGAATTTATTTCGTCCAATATATCTGCTATATTCTGTAAATTACTCGCGAATTTTTTCTTCTTGGTTTTGTTTTCCAGACAAACGGTTAGATCGTATTTGGAAGCCAGTTTTTCCATTTCTCTTACGAATTCCTTTAGTTCTTCCACACCATTCTCATTTTTCAAAGGTGTTCCTGGATGCACTATTATAGGGTTGGCCCCCAATTTGTGAGCATTTTTTATGGAATTGAGAAATACTTCTTTGTTTGATACAGGATTTGATGGGTCATCGTCTATTTCTATTGTATTTGGAAAGGGTGCGTGCATTGAGTATTTGAGATGTAATTCATCTTTCAATTTCTCCAGCAGTTTGATGTTAGCTTTTTTGTGAGCTGCTCCCAGTTGCATGTAACTGAATCCCAAACTGTAGCATTCCAAAACAGCTTCCTCAGCAGAAAGAAAATGTTTGTAAGTTGTTGAAATTTCTATTCTCATTCTATCAATCTAATATTTACTTCCCAATTTAAAAATACTTTAAATGAGAAGTGGTAGAACTTTTATCAATGTTATTATAGAAACACCCAGGACTATTACATGTTCCGGTTTTAATCTCAACGTTTCCGGACTTTCCTCGAAATATCTTGTCAGTCCAGCAACACCGGAAGGCATCTGTATTTTGTTATTCTTTTTAGCCATAATAATCACTTCCATTGATTAATAGATATTCAACTTTATAAGATTATTCCGAAATAGAAAAGTTAAAAATTTGAAATGAGTTGGGAGTAGCCCGCCTTCTGTTCTATAATATTGGGGGTATTCATATATGCGACCTACCCGCTGTCCTTCCGTCATTCAGCCTACTTGGTCTTGCACCATCCGAATTCAAGCCGTTTCATCCCGACCTATCATCCAAACTTGCATCGTTCAGATAGGTGGGTATCGTTTCTGATCCCGAATTTAACCCTTTCGGGTTAAGTCCTTGTGGACCCGGATTGCCGGAGTCGAACTCCGGGTGGGCGGAGCTTCCTCAAGTTCTTTGCAAAACCATCCATTACGAATGAAAGGTTTTCATCTATACCAACTTGGAACCCCTCTCCAACTCATTAAAGGACATTCACAAACCCATTCTTATGAATCAAGCCGAGGCCTTCACCAGATAGTAGACTTATACTCCCTTGTGATTTTTAGTACTGGCGGGCTGAACTGCTCGTTACCTCGCAGCTTACACCCCCAGCCTATCAAACCCGTAATATACGGGAACCTAAGCTACCTATTTTTGAGGGCCGCTTCGGGCTTAGATGCTTTCAGCCCTTAACGGATGGACGCGTAGCTGCCCGGCAGCACCCTATCGGATGACCGGTAAACCAGTGGCGCCAGGAGAGTGTTCCTTTCGTACTGACCCTTCTTTCCTCTCAGGTAGCGATACACTCCTAGTAGATATAATCCAAACTGTCTTACGACGTTCTAAACCCGGCTAACGTACCTTTTTGATGGGTGAACACCCCCACCCTTGGCTGCTGCTGCACAGCCAGGGGAAGATGAGCCGACAGCGATGTAGCAACGCGCGGCGTCAGTAAGGGCTTTCAGCCGCCACGACCCGGTTATCCCCGAAGTAACTTTTCTGGTGTCCCTGAGCGCTATCAAGGCGCTACAGGATATCGCTAAACCACCCTTTCGGGTCTGGATCCGTTATCGTTCTGGATCCAGTCAAGCCGGCTTTTACTCTTGCACTCTACCCGTGATTTCTGACCACGGTGAGCCGACCTTTGGGCACTCTTGATACTTTATCAAGAGTGTACCGCCCCAGTCAAACTGCCCGCCTACAGCTGTCTCCCTCTCGGGGTAAGCAGCGCAGTTCTCAATGGGTAGTGTTCCATAGTTGGCTCCATCTCGCCTAGCGACGAGACTTCGAAGCCTCCTACCTACGCTCTACATTGAGAACCACACCACAACTGTAAGTTGCAGTAAAGTTTTACGGGGTCTTCTCTTCCCACTAGGAGTCTCAGGCCTATTCACCTGAATGACGGGTTCGCTGGTCTCTAGCTTGGGACAGCGAGGCCCTCGTTAAGCCCTTCATGCGGGCCGACAATAAATCGGCAAGGGGTTACGTTACCTTAAGACGATCAGAGTTATCGCCGCCGTTTACGGGGGCTTAACTCCCTTGTAAGGGAGCTTCACACACCCGCACTGGGCAGACCTCACCAGCTGTACAAATCCTTTCGGACTAGCAGCCAGCTATGTTTTTATTAAACAGTCGGGACCTCCTAGTCACTGCGGCCTGCCGTTCCCCGTTTTAACACAGAGAGGGCAGGCATCCCTTATACCAAAGATACAGGGCTAATTTGCCGACTTCCCTAAGCTAGGTTGTTCCAACGCCTTCGCCTTTGAAGCGAGGGGCACCTGTGACGGTTCTGAGTACGGACACTGAAAGATAACTTAATTCATTTTTCATGGACCCTAGGACTTGGCAAAACTCTTCATACGAAGAGCCTATTCCACCTTTACTCCATTCTCTCCTTTACGGATCTCCAGGAGCTTTAATGGTTCGATGAAGCGATGGCTTCATTTCACCTATCCCAAGGTGTCACGAATCAAGCTTAACTTACAGCGGTACAGGAATATTAACCTGTTTCCCTTTCACCACTTCAGGTTAGAAAGTGGCTTAGGACCGACTTACCCCCAGCTGATATACATTGCTGGGGAACCCTAGCCCTTTCGGCGGTTGGGATTCTAACCCAACTTTGCTGCTACTACCAGCAGGATTTTCGTTTCCATTGGGTCCACAAGACCTTACAGCCTTGCTTCTGTCCCAACAGAACGCCTCCCTACACGTTCCCAGTTTTCTGGGAACTCCAAGGTCTCGGTGATGAACTTACTCCCGTCCATCTTGGGCGCCATTAACCTCAACGGGTGAGCTGTTACGCTTTCTTTGAAGGGTGGCTGCTTCTAAGCCAACCTCCCCGCTGTCTGTGGTTAAAGACAACCTTCCTGTATTAGTTCATACTTTGGGACCTTAACCTCGGTCTGGGTTGAGTCCCTCTAGGATATCGGGCTTATCCCGGATATCCTCACTCCGGCCTTCTTAGGCGGTAATAGGTTCTGAGTTTGACAGCGGAGCTGAGCCTCTCGGCTCATAACTCCCCAATCAGTGCTTTACACTATCACCTACCTCAGGCCAGGCTGAACTGAAGTCCATTTCGGAAGGAACCAGCTATCGCCGCACTCGATTGGCCTTTCACCGCTATCCCCAGATCACGAGAGCACATTGGAGTAGCACCTCTAACAGGCTTCCATCAGGGTTTCCCCTGACTTCACCTTGTCCAGGGATAGATCGTGCGGCTTCGGGTATTATCCCTATGACTTCTCGCACTTTCACACGACGCCCCTGACCACTTAAAGTGGCTGCGGGCTTGTTGCTTTCGCTATGATTCGCCTCCGAAAGAGGTTAATCTTGCCATAGAAATAAACTCCCTGCTCCGTTTTTCAAAACGGACGATATGACCCTGGCTCTTCTTTCACGTACTTGGAGCTTTCGCAACCGTTCCTTCGAAAGAAGCCCTTTGAGGCCATATCTGACTATCGCCAATTGGTTTCAGGCTCTTTTTACCCCCTGTTATGGGTACTTTTCAACTTTCTCTCACGATACTAGTAGACTATCGGACTTTGGTAGTATTTAGAGTTGGGAGTTGATGCCTCCCATTTTCCTGCTCCATATCCAAAGAACAGTACTCGTCGTTTGGAATCTTCTTTCCTACTTCCTCCTACGGGACTTTCACCCTCTACGGTATCCCGTTCCAGGGAATTTCAGATTAGTTGGTTAAGAAATACCAAACACCACATCTCCTTAATGTTTCCATAAAGGATTCGGAACGCTCTGTACCACTTTCACTCACCGTTACTAATGGCATCTCATTCGATTTCTCTTCCTCCGCTTACTAAGATGTTTCAATTCAGCGGGTTCCCGATCCTATAAAGGATCACCGACCGAAGTCGATACGATTCGCATTAGGTAATTCCAGGTTCCAAGCCTGCGTGCGGCTCGCCTGGACATTTCGCAGCTTGCCACGACCTTCTTCGGCACCAAAGCCAAGTCATCCACCAATTGGCTGTGGGAATATAAGCCTGAGGAGCCAGTAAAAACTGGCTCAAATCTATCTGGATCTGAACCTCAACTTGAGTATTCAGATTGGGCTTGTGAATGTTTCATAGGATACAAAATCCTTCTAGCTCATGTGATCGTCTTCCTTTCATCGACTTGCGTCTCAAATGGTGTTCACATATTCATAGCTTCCACTTCATCCCCCATGGGCTTCATGGGGAATTGCATCTAAAGTGTAATTTAAAAAAGGACAAAAAGTATAATCCCTAAAGTAAACAAGAACGTTGCAAAAAATTTTATTTTGACATAAAATCTACCTTAGGTGTGTTTTTAAATTGAAATTTAAACTATTTAAAAATTTCCTTGATTATGATGGACCCAGTGGGATTTTCGTTTTCATTTCGAACCCACAACCTCTACCTTGCAAGGGTAGCGATCTTCTAGGTATGAACTTTCCAGTTGATCTATGGGCCCTTCTTTATTCTAAGAGATTCCAAGAGGCTTAAGTGCTCCGTTGGTATAAAAATTAGGAGGTGATCCAGCCGCACCTTCCGGTACGGCTACCTTGTTCACGGAAATCCATAGTTCGCACTACGGCGTGGACTGTATCATCTCCCTCAGCAATTGATCTTTTGTTGGATGCCAAGAGCCTATTTTACGAGCGAATTTCTCGTGGGATTTTGTTGATATGTAAAATCTCCAGTATTCTGGATCTTCTTTTTTGCTCGGTCTGTGTAATCTTCCTGTTTGAATACCGAGTTTATTCAACATTCCCTTGAGCTCTTCGAGATCTTCTTTGTCCTGCTGTGCGAAATATATGTAAAATCGCACTTCTGGACTTTTTGGAACGCTTCCTTCAGAATCAAAGTAACCACGGATATAATCTTTCATTTCTTCCTTTGTTTCTACTTTACATCCGTTCAATACTTTCTTACCGAATTCCACCACATAAATTTTTCTGTTTCCTTCTTCGTATATCCAGGATTTGAATCCCATTTTACGAATCATTGATGCTAGTTTCTTTATGAATTCTTTGTTGTTTTGTGAAATCCTGTATGTATACTTCCTTTCTGTGGAATCATGAAGCATTCCTTTGAGGTAGCTCTTGGACATTTGATCAACTCTGTTAGGGGCTGGCGTGCAGTCTCTGAGGGGTTATATCCAATACCTTTCGGATAATGGACAGGGAACTTCCCTGCTGATTGACCGCATCGACCAGAGATTTTCACCTTATAATACCCTTACTTTTGATTTAAATTTTAGGGCATACAGGTACTCTGGTATACGCGGTTTTTCCAGCATATAGCCAGGTTGTCTTGAACCTTTCGATTCAAGGTCGCAACGATTATTACGACTTAGCCCTCCTTGCGGAGTCCTGATTTGACCTGATTAAGCGTCAGGACTCATCAAGACCCCACTTGGATGGCTTGACGGGCGGTGTGTGCAAGGAGCAGGGACGTATTCAGCGCTAGATAGTGACCAGCGCTTACTAGCGATTCCGGCTTCACGAGGTTGAGTTTCAAACCTCGATTCGAACTGAGACCAGATTTAGGGATTAGCTCCTCCTTTCGGAGTTGCATCCCTCTGTACTGGTCATTGTAGGCCGCGTGTAGCCCAGAGGATTCGGGGCATACAGACCTACCGTCGCCCACTCCTTCCTCCTTCTTATCGAAGGCGGTTCCCTTAGAGTGCCGTTACTCCGGAGAGTAACCTGGCAACTAAGGGTGTGGGTCTCGCTCGTTACCGGACTTAACCGGACGCTTCACAGTACGAGCTGACGATGGCCATGCACCTCCTCTCAGCGCTTCAGGTAAGCCCTTCAGGCTGACCTTCATTATGCTGTCGCCTCTGGTAACATTTCTGGCGTTGAATCCAATTAAACCGCAGCCTCCACCGCTTGTGGTGCTCCCCCGCCAATTCCCTTAAGTTTAAACCTTGCGGTCGTACTCCCCAGGCGGCCCGTTTAACACCTACGCTCCGGCACATCATATCCCCATAGGATATGATACACCAAACGGGCATTGTTTACGGCTTGGACTAACCGGGTATCTAATCCGGGTCGCGACCCAAGCTTTCGTCCCTCACCGTCGGAGCCGTTCTAGTCGGACGCTTTCGCCACAGGTGGTCCTCTCAGGATGATAGGATTTTACCCCTACCCCAAGAGTACCTCCGACTTCTCCCGGTCCCTAGTCAAATAGTTTCCTTGGCAAGTCCCATGATTTACATAGGATTTCACCAAGGACTTATTTGACCGGCTACGGACGCTTTAGGCCCAATAATAGTGGCCACCACTTGCAGCGCGGGTATTACCGCGGCGGCTGGCACCCGTCTTACCCGCTGCTTATTCCTGAAGATATTTACACTTCAGAAAAGCCCCCTCAGTGAGAGGGCACTCAGGATCCCCTTATCACGCTTTCACGCAGTGTAAAGGTTTCGCGCCTGCTGCGCCCCATAGGGCCCGTGCTCGTGTCTCAGAGCACGTCTCCGGGCTCCATCTCTCAATGCCCGTATGGATTATAGGCTCGGTGAGACTTTACCTCACCAACAACCTAATCCACCGCAGTCCTATCCTTAGGCGCCGGAACTTTCAGAAACAAGATATTCCAATACCTGTTTCCTATGGAGTATTAGCCCCAGTTTCCCGGGATTATTCTCCACCTAAGGGCAAGTTAACTACGTGTTACTGAGCAGTCCGGCTCGAATCTAATTTCGAGCGCCTCACATGGCTAAGTCGGATCCTAATAGCAGTGGCCTCCGGCAGGATCAACCGGAATTGAAGTACCGCAAGTTAAATAGGCGGTTGTGTTGGTTACACCAACAGAGTTTCACTGCCTCTTTTCTTCTGTTATCAGATAAAATTGTTCGGCAATTTTATCCTCATGCTTTAGTCACACTTGGATATGAATCCTTCACAGCTAGGTCGATCGACCCGACTCCGGATTACCAGCGATGTGACCTTACTCATCAAAAGCTTTAACAAGCCTTTGACTGGTTTAAAAATAAGAGTCTTTATAATTTAAATACTTTTTGTACACTTCTTTTCGCTAATGTGTATTTCAACTCTTTGATAGTATATACACATTCTGAAGTTAACTTTTTAAATCTTTTCTTCAAAAAGAGCAATTCTAACGTTATTTTGTATTACAAAGTATTTATAGAAGAAATTATGAGGGCCAGGAGCGGGATTCGAACCCGCGCTATGGGCTCCACAGGCCCATGTGCTAACCACTACACCATCCCAGCCATATCTATTTTACCAGTTCTCTTATTTCTCCGATTTTCACCAATTCCTGTTCCCCACTTTTCATATCTTTTAACCCACCAATAGCTGCGATATTTCCAGCCGG
>JBDGUQ010000044.1:1107-14608 GCA_042215785.1 Candidatus Aenigmatarchaeota archaeon | reverse complement strand
GACCTATAACAGCTTTGCATACCGAAGAGGAATTGGTTTCTATCAAATTGAAACCAGTTTCATCATCTCCTCCTTTATAATCACCTCCGGTATCCGCGTATATTCTTGTTTCCTTAATTCCTGATGCATCGCTCGCGGAAGCATTTATTGTTACAGTATCGCCCTGTCCCACATTTGTAGGTGAATGTTCAACATTCACAGCGGGTGGTGTTGAATCCACTGGAATTGTTGTGGGTGAAGGAACTGTTGTAGGTGGAGAGGGAACTGTCGTTGTAACATCTGTTGTGGTTGTAGTGTCATCGGTTGTCGTTGTGGTATCGTCAATTGTAGATGTTGTAGTGGGAGCTGTCGTTGTGGTAGTAGTTGGACAAGTACAACTAGTTCCCGTTTCCTTCCATCCACATGAACTTTTTTTACACATTGGGTAAGCCATGTAACATGCATATGCGCCCACCTTACAGAACGGGTCCCCACAATCTGATGCACTGGTACATTCAACAGAACCACAAACACAGCCAGCTTTACATACTTGATCACTGGGGCAACCACACCCAGGATCACAACAATCCTCACCTATATCACAATCACCATCATCGTAAGCTTGTACTATTGGAAAGATAAAAAACAATAAAACAATTAATAAGAATGATAATTTAAACTTCCTATTCATTTTTTACCATCCTCTTGACAGATCCAAGATACAAATCTTCGATTTTGAACAAATAATGATTTCTCTGAACATTATGAACAAGATAAATTTCTTTGCCTTTGATTTGGGGAATAGTTCCCTCAATGTGTAAATATATTTGGTTGACTTTTTTAACAGGTAAATCGAAATATATTTCCTTGTATTTAATTCCTCCGCCAGTTTTCTTCTCATAAATATTTGACGGATCAATCTTTCTGTTATTGAATAACAAATAAGAATTTGCATTAACCAAATAAGTTGATATTTTTAATTCGGATTTTAAAACAGGTTTAAAAAAGCTGTATTTCTTTTTATTGAATGGAAAAGTTACCGTCAAATTGACTCCCTGACCTGGTTCATATTTATTCAAATCTGGCTCTGTTAAAACAGCAAAATCAGGGGGCGATGCAAATGAAAACATACCATAACCTGAGAATGTGTAACTGACATAAAAGACCAGGAAAAATAAAATCAAACTTACAAACACTATTTCCTTGCTAAAAAAATTTGACATAATTACTTTATTGATATATATATATAAATTTGTTTCAATCAATTTCAACTTTTTTTGATTCAATTAACCACTTAGAAAAATTATTATAATTAAAATCTAAGTTGTATGTATCTGGTGTCCTAAGATCCCTATCATTATCCATAAGAAGTCTTCCATCTTTTGTTGAAACAGCCAAAGGTCTATTTTTACCATATCTAGGCTTCCAAAATTCATTATACCAATCCATACTCCCTTCTTTATTTTCTGCTTCTTTTGGTAGCATGTACATATGATTTAAATTTTCAATATCAGTTGCATCCTTTTCTGACCATTCTTTACAGTCATAATTTGAAACAACCAAATTAAATGCTTCTTCTGGATCATAAAAACGAAGTGATTTGCCATTTTCATCTTCCATTTCCATGAGAAACTTCTTCTCATCCCATTCCCATGGTTTAATATTTGCATAATCCAAATCAAGTGCCTTTGAGTCTTTGGGATAAATTTCCACACCTTTGGAAGTACCTTTTCCAGGCCAATGAAATATATATCTCCCCAGTTTTGGACCGTTAGTTCCCAGTCTGGGTGCATCTTCTTTATCCACAGTATACAATAAAGTGTCTTCATTATCAGAAACTGCGAAATGAGCTATGGGTCCTGGAATAATTTCCCCAGGATTATAATATTCTTTTGATTTCGTGAAATTTTCCTCCACAAATTCCTTCATATCCAACTTCTCTCCTTTAAAGGGTTTCCAGCCATCTTCAGAAGGTTCATATATTCCAAACTTTCCTTCACCCATCTCTTCATGGAACGAAGCAGTAATATCTCCAGATACTATCTGACCGTCAGTTATCTGTCCATATGCGGGAAAGCCCTCAACTTTCATCATATTTCCTTCCCTATTAAACTTGTAAACTCCTCTGTTTGTGTATACAACCGTCTCCAGAGTGCCATCCCCATCAACATCCCCTGAATCTATCTCCATAGTTTTTTCATTGATAAAGGAATAGACTTTATCAAGATCCTCGCCGTCAATCTCATAGGGCCAGAGAACAATCCTTGTTCCACCTTCATAATTATCTGCAACAGCCATCTCAACTTTATCGTCATCATCTCCCAATTCATTTATGTGGAGAACGTCTATATTATCAAATTCCGGTTCATCTAAAGTTTCCTTCAGATTAATTTCCCTTCCTTCTATATGATTCTTTTCTTGATCTCCATGAGAAACATATTCCATATTAGAATTAACTTGTTTCATTTTCTTTGGATTGTTATTAACCTTAGGGGGTTGATTCTGAGCTACCATGTCCTCATTTTGTCCGGAAAAAACAGTTCCCGCAAGAAGTCCTGCACCAACAGTTGCGATCTTGCCATAATTCTTGATTCTGTCCAAAAAAGTATATTCGTTATCTTTCATATGTAATTATTAGTAAGTAACTAATATAAATATTTGCTTTAAAGATTTCGTTGATTTGTAAATATACTGTTTTCTGTAAATCCAATCAATAATGGAGAAGTTTTTTATATTTTTCTATTCTTTTAGTAAGTGGTAGTCATGTTCGGTAAGATAAAGAAGTTTTTCAGAAGCCTTTTCGGCTCCAAGGACAACGTGAAACTAGGCATATACGGTCCTACTAATGTGGGTAAAACCTCATTGGCCAATAGGATTTCTCTCGATTTTACAGGTGAAGAACTGGGCAATGTATCGGAAGTTCCACACGAAACCAGGACCGTTGAAAAGAAAGAAAGGGTAGCGATGAAGAGCAATAACAAGGAACTCAATATGAACTTACTGGATATGCCCGGTATTTCTACAAAGGTAGACTTCAAGGATTTCATGGATCATGGAATGGAGGAAGATGAAGCCAAGGACAGGGCAAAAGAGGCCACAAAAGGAATTGTAGAAGCTATAAAATGGTTGGATGACGTAGATGCATGCTTGGTAGTCTTCGATAGCTCGGAAAATCCTTATTCTCAGGTTAACGTTACAATACTTGGTAACTTGGAAGCCAAGGATATTCCTATAATCCTCGTCGCTAATAAGATAGATTTGGATGAAGCCGAACCCGAAAAAATAAAAGATGCATTTCCTCAGTATAAATTTATAGAGGTTTCAGCGAAGGAAGGCGATAATTTAGAAAAACTATATGATAAAATACTGAATGAATTAGGGTAATTTCATGACTTCAAAAAAAGAAGGTGAAGAAGAAAGAAAAGGAATTACAATAGAATTCCTAAGCAAGAAAAATTTGCAGGGGAAGGACTTCAACGAAAAACTCGAGATGATCATGGAAAAGGTAAGGAAAGAGCAAATACTCGTTCTCGAGGAAGCTTTAACTCCCGAAGAAAAGAGCAAGCTTATAGAGAAAAGTATGGAAAACGTTGATGATGATTTCCCTGGTATAGAGTTCTCAGGTTTCGATCCTGAAAAGCCATGGTATCAAAAATTCATAAACAGATTCATAGGAAAAGAACCGAAGGAAGGCCTTTTAATAGTGGGTTCCAGCAATATATTGGAAAAGGTCGATGAGGAAAGGGACAGTATCTCACTTTTCGCAAAACTGGGCAAATAGAGAAGGTAGGTAGCGATGAAGAAAGGATACTATAGATTGGCTACAGTTTTCTGGGTAATTGTCATAATAGTCCTGGCTACAATAAAACAAGTTCCTGGTGGAATTGAGATACCTTTTCTGGACAAGATAACACATTTTTTTGAATTTTTTGTTCTTTCCATATTATTATTCAAAACGTTTTCGGTGGGAGAGAAAATTGGAAATAAAGCATGCAAAACGATTGTATTTGGCATCTTTTATTCCATAATTATTGAAACCTATCAACTATTTATCTCTTGGAGACATTTTTCTGTCTACGATATAGCCATAAATCTTCTGGGAACGTTCCTCGGAGTCTACATATTAACGAATGTTACAAAGTACTTTTCAGGGAGAAGACCGATTTTAGGCGAAAACTATAATAAATCTTGAAAATAATATCTAAAATATGTTCGATAATCTGAAATCCAAAATAAACGAAGCACTTTCTTCACAAGAACAAGAGATTCAAAATGAAAAGCTTGAGGTAGACGAAGAAGAAGTGTTGGACTTTGTGAAGGACAAGAATAGGGAATTTAAAGAAAAGTTTTCGGCCAAAATGGAAAATTCGAAGAAGAAAATCGAGGAAAGTAGGGATAACCTGAAGGAAAATATAGAAAAATTAAGAAAAGCTAAAATAAATCCTGAGGCGATACCCAGACTGAAGAAAGCTGTGGAAACCAACAGGAGAGAACTGGTTGAAAGGCTGGAAAATTTTCATGAAAAATCAGGTTTTGAAGACGCTTCTGACTTCTCAGAAATAAAAGAACTTACCGATGAGTTCATGGAGGAACTGAAGAAAACGAGCAATCAAACGAATAGAAACTTTATGTTCGTAAGCAAACTTCTGAAGGAAGAGAGCAGGGCTCTTAGAGGTAGTTTAACCAACATAGAAGATGTGGCCAGAGATTTCCAGGAGTTTTTGGAGGAAAATGAAGATAAATTAATGTTCGAAGAGAGGATAAGAAAATATTTAAACCAGATTAAGAAACTTAGGGAAAAAATAGAAGGAATAGATAAAGAAGAAATGAAAAAAGAAATAGAAGAACAGAAAGAAATGACAGAGAAAGCCGAAAATGATTTGGAAGAGTTAAAAAATGGCGATCTCAAAAAGAAATTAGATAAAATGAAGGAAGATTTAAACGATTTAAGGGAAGATAAGAAGAAGGTTGAAACGCAAATACTCAAAGAACTGTCGGATCTGCGGAAGGCGTTCAAAAAATACAAATATCAGGCCAGTCTGGAAGGAATGGAACAGACTTTCCTGGAAATGTACATAAATTCTCCCTTGAAAGCACTGGAAAAAGACGAGTCCAATTCCTACCTGAAGGGATTCATGAAGGAAGTAGAAAAATTCATTTCCAGGGATGCGCTAAATCTTGATGAAAAAAGAACTGGGAAAATCAAGGAGAGAATAAAGGAAATAAAAGATGATTTCTTGAAGAAAAGGATGGAAGAAAGGGAAGATGTTTTGGAAAAAATACAGGAAAAAACCGGAGAATTGGGAGGATTGAAATTCAATGAAAAATTGGAACGAAGGAAGGAAGAATTAAAGGAATCAAAGGAAAAGATGGAAGAATTGAAAAATAAATTGAAGGAAAAGATGGAAGAGAAGAGGAAGGCCAAAAAAAAGATAGGCGATACAAAAAACAAAATAGAAAATCTGATGGAAAAAGTCCTCAATAGGGAAGTTGAGCTTAACTGAATTACCAGCTATCCAGTCTTTTCTGTGTACCCGATTTTATACCATTTTCCAATCTCTCTATTGAATTATCTATACGATTTTCGGAGAAATCGTGCTCCTCACAGAGAAATTCCTTTATATTCTTTTCATTTGGGCTTCTCCACTCAAGGGAATAATCTTCATTGGTCGGTGGATCCATGAAAAAATCCATTATTTTATCATAACTTATATCAAAATCCCAGCCAACTTCGCCAACAATCGATTCCATGCTATCGTACTTCTTAACTAAATCTATAGCTGTTTTTGGTCCTATTCCCTTAATTCCTTTTGGATTGTAATCTGTTCCGACCAAAATACCTACCATGACTAGCTGTTTTCTACCAATACTTAACTGGTCAAAAACTTTCTTGGATTCTAAGATCTCAGGATGCACTTCCACATATTGTTCCTTGTTGGGAAGTTTCCTTTTACCCGTTATTGCAATATTTCTTAGGAGTATAGGAGAACCAAATAGTAAAGCATCAAAATCTTGTGAGGAGGTCGCCCAAACGTCGCCCTTCCTATTCATAAAGGCTGCCTGTGCCTCGCCTTCGGAAGGAGCCTGAACGTAAGGTATACCCATAGCGTCCAATAGTTTTTTGCTATCTTCTATCATTTCATCTTGTACTCTAGCACTCATCTGGGCATATTTCTTGGCTTCCTCTGCATTTCCTCTTTCCAAGGCTTTCTCATATTTTTTCTTCGCTTCTTCTCTCCTCTCTCTCCTCTTCTTATTAGTAGTCTTCTTGAACTCGGGAGGTTTGCCATCGAAAACGTAACAGGGTTTTATCTCATTTTCTATGAGTTTCGCGGTTCTGTAAAACAATCCGGATAAGTGGGAGGTAACTCTCCCTTTGCTATCTTTTAGGGGAGTACCGTTAGGTTGTCTAATAATTGAAAGAAACTGATATAGAACATTGAGGCTATCTACAGCTATCTTTCTACCCTTTAAAGCTCCCAGAGAGGTTTCCTCACTCTTTACCAGGTTTCCGATGTCTACACCCATATACTTATTTTATTCAGAGAATGATTTATTAAATTTTCCTATATGGGCTGTATTTTAATTTAACTCGAAATTAAGAGTTAAATTTTTAAGTTTTGCTGACTAACATATAGTCACAAAATTGGAGGTGATTACATGAGTACATACAACAATAACAAAATCGGTTTGGATGAGGAAAGAAGGAAGATCGTACCACATCGTTTGGGAGATCTCGAATTAATGGAAGGTATTTCTTGTCTACCACATAATAACAGGACAATTTACTCAAAGAAAAACGGAGAAGGAGAAGTAAAATTCTATGAACATATGGGATATAGAAATAGAAAATTAAACAATAAAAATATAGATCCTTCAGAAATAGACGATGAAGATGAAGAAGTTATGGTACAAAGACTTAGTCAAAGATACGAAAATAAGTTAAGAAATCAATTCGAATTGTAGAAGAACAAAATTATTTTAATTTATTCACTTTTTTAAATTTCATTATTCATACGTTTATTATGCCGAAGATTATTTGGGGCTGTTCCAAATGCGGTAGATCCTTTTCCTTTATTTTCGAAGGTAATGAAAAGGAGGTAGAATGTCCGAAATGCGGCAATGAAATGGTTATCATAGCGGACAGGCAAATGAAAGAGAGTCTGGTTTGATTATGAACTACAAGAAAATTTTTCAAAATGCAACAGATGCTATGATATTCTTCGATTCTGTTGGCAAAATACTAGAAATCAACAGTAGTATGGAAGATGTAACAGGTTACAAAAAAGACAATGTAATAGGTAATCATATAAAACAATTTCTGGATGATTATTCGCGCGAGGAACTGGAAGATCTAAAGAAAGATCCGAGCCAACGAAGAGAAATAATGATTATCACCAAAAATGGTGAAAAGAAAGAAATGGACACTAAAATAAACAAGTTCGGAGAAGATCTGTATTTTGCAATTCTGAGAGATGTAACAAAACACAAGGAACTCGCGGAAAAAGACCCTTTAACTGAAATATGCAACTACAGGAAATTTTATGATTCCCTCAAAGAAGAGATGGAAAAATCCAGGAGATATGACCACGAGTTGAGCATACTATTGATAGATGTGGATAATTTCAAGGAATATAATGATACGAAAGGGCATGTTGAAGGAGATAAATTACTGAAGAAAATAGCAGAATTGCTCAAAGAAGAGTCCAGGGCAGCTGATGTTGTCTGTAGATATGGCGGCGATGAATTCAGTATAATTCTTCCGGAAACAGACAAGGAAGGTGCAAAAAAACTTGTTAGAAGGATAAAAGAATCATACGAAAGGGTGAACAAAGGAATAACCGGATTAAGCATAGGAATATCCGAATTCACAAACGAGGAAGACCCCGAAGAAATCGTTGAGAAAGCGGATAAGAAGATGTACGTGGAAAAGAAAGGTAAGAAAACCAGAAGTGATTAGATGGACATGATCCAAATAATTTTATTGGGCACTATTCAGGGTGTTTTCGAATGGCTACCTGTAAGCAGCGAGGGAATTGTAACGCTGACGATGACACAGTTGTTCGGAGAGAACACACTCAAATCCGTGAACATTGCAATATGGCTCCATCTGGGAACGATGCTCTCTGCGTTTCTTTATTTCAGAAAAGATATCAAGAAAATTGCACTGGATTTACCGCAATGCTGTAAAATAAATACAAAGGGAAACCATTCATGTAATATATTTTCCTTTATCTTGATAGCCACACTAGTAACTTCTATAATGGGGGGTTTTCTCTACGTTTTTGGTATAGAAAAATTGGCAAACAGGCCCAAAGTTTTCACAGGTTTGATGGGTTCCGCCCTATTACTGACCGGTGGCCTGAGGTTTTACAGTTCAGAAACGGAAAGAAATATTAAAAATACGGACAAAAAGGATTCACTTCTCATAGGATTACTTCAAGGATTTTCGGTAATACCTGGAATTTCAAGATCTGGGTCCACTATATTCGGTCTATTTTACAGAAAATTCAACGGGAAAGATGCTTTCAAACTCTCATTCCTCTTGAGTATACCAGCAGTTCTGATAGCCAACATCGGAATGGGATTACTTTCCAAATTAGTGATAACACCCGAATTGATCGTAACTTCGCTCATATCGTTTATAGTGGGTTATATCTCTATCGGTCTTCTATTGAAAGTAGCTGACAGAATAGAAATTAGTTATCTTTGCTTTATATTCGCCCTTATCGCGTTCTCCAGTATTCTGATTTAGAGAAGGAGGATTATATTTTTATTTGTTTTCACCAATTACTAAATCGATCAAGGTGATTAATATTAAGGAAGATCAATACAATCAACAAATTGACAATTACAATAGAATAAGGGATGAATTTGGACACGAATCACTGATTCTCAATGTAGACTACGATAAGGGTATCGTGGAGCTTGGGAAATCAATAGATTTGGATGATGTTTGGAAAGGCACTAAAACAGTGGAAAGAATCGATCTGAAAGAAGTAAGGGAAGGTCTGTACTCGGGTACTTGGAAATTGACTGAATAGATTACCACTATTTTATATATCCGAAGTCCATAACTTCTATCATGGAAGGAAAATCCATAGGCCTGATATTTATTTTACTCGTAGCCCTTATACTGATATTTGGATTCTTCATATTCGTAAATGGTGGTATTCTTGAGGTGTTTTGATGTCAAAAGGACTGGAATTAGATAAGAATAGTTTCGAAATCCTCTCTTCGGATACTAAAAGAAATATCCTGAAAAAATTGAATAAGAGGAAAATGACGGTAACGGAGCTCTCGGGAAGACTTGAACTATCCAAATCCACTATCCATGAACACCTTTCAAAACTCAACGAACATGGGTTCGTGGAAAAAGTCAGTGAAGGCGACAAAAAATGGGTCTATTATAGACTCACAGGAAAATCCAAGAGCTTGTTACATAACAGAGTAAAGGATATAGTTTTCTTGCTTTCCACGGGAATTATAACCATAACAGGATTTTACGAGCTGAGGAAACATTTAATTTCAGGTATGGGAATGGTAAAGGAAACTGCAAAACCTATGATACAGGACGTGGGTGCCAGGGATGCTTTGGGAGAAACTGCAGTTCAACAGACTCAAACACACCTAATTCTTGCGATACTGATGTTCTTGACCTCAATAGCACTATTTGTATATTACTGGAAAAGAGTCAGGTAATACGTTCGGATTCTACCGAACAATTTCACAAGGGTTTAAAAATAAATTAAGGTAACTATTTTTTTGTGATAATATGAAAAGAAAAATCAAATTAAGTCTGGTCTTTGTGGCCATTGCATTGATTTTGTTCAGCCCGAATTCTGTGGGTTCTGCAAATGAATCAAGCAAAACTGAGGAAACTCCCACCGAAAAATACATCTCAATAAATGGAACAGTAGAAAGTTTAGAAGGAAAGATGACGACATGGATGTACGGAACACATGTCTTGAAGAAAAATGGAGAAATAGTATATGCTTTAAATGATGACGAAAGTGACCTTGATCTTTACAATAGCGAAAAAGTCATGTTGAAAGGAACTCTAATACACAGTGGAATTGATACAGGACCTGAATATTTGGAAGTCACTCATATAGAAAATCTTGACAGGGATTCCCCAAAAGAAGTTCCTGAAGATGGAATGGACACGAAAAAGATGTATGTGATAGGAGGAGTCTTGGGATTCATTCTCATAAGTACTGGTTTATTCGCAAAATTCAGATAAACCTCCTATTTTCTTTATTTTATTTTTATCCATTTATTCGAAATAGTCTCACTTAACGTAGGCTATAACACCTAACTGAATTACCAGTATAGAAATCAAGAGTATCAACACTAAATATATCCTGTTAAGGCCCTCATTGGAACAGTACTGCTTTATACTATATTCTTTACTTTTCCATGTCTTCGACCCATTCCTTATTTTCCCAACCAAAACAAAGTCTTCCTCATTGTTCGTTTTCACCTTAAATGTCTTATTCTCCCCCGTATTATCTATTTCCAAAACATCTTCCATATAATAGAAAGAAGATTTCCACCCCTTACCTGGCCTGTATACCATACCGGAAGATCTCGAATCGTCTCCGGACCTAACATTCAGTTTCACGTCATAAGTTCCTCTAACGAAGTTATTGGTCAATACTGTTATATTATAATCCTTACAATAGCCCTCATAAACCAAACTTATATTGGGTTCCGGTTTCACCTCTCTTTCTTCATTTCTAACCTTGCAGTTTTGATCTATAACATACTTACCTGACTCCCATTTTTCTGATATATTTCTCAATTTACATCTGAATTCCAGATCCTCTGTAGAATTTATCCTTGCCCTAACTTCAACAATCTCCGACTCATTATTTTCTATTTCAATGTAATCATTCAGGTAGAAAAAGGAAGATTTCCAACCTTCCGACGGGTCATGGATATCAAGACCATTATCGGGCTTTAATTTCTCCAGTTTTAGGTCATATATGCCTTTCTCGAACCCACTCACATTCAAAGTTATGTTAAAATTCTCACAAGTTCCTCTGTGGTCAATACTAATATTTCTGGCTCCAACAGAAAAGGATAACAAAACGGATACTAAAATAAAAAATAAAAAAGCCCTTCTTACCATGTTTTCTTCCTCATCTTGGCCTTGAAAACATTTTCCAAGAAGTCCGAACCGGTGTAACCTGCCAAAAGGGCAAATTTAATATCCTTTACAATGAACATCCCCACGAGAATTCCCATACCTCCTGCCGAAAGGAGTGTCGTGGCGATATAATCCTTTCTTATATTCTTCTTTTCCGAGGGTGAGGATCGTATTTCCTTGGATATACCTACCAGTCCCCTGATAATTCCACCAAGAAAACCAGCGGCCATCACCCAGATTATTTCCTCTCCAGGCAAATATATCACGATTTAAGATTTAGAAGAGCTATATAAAAATCTTGGGTATCTTTTTATCTTTTGCAATAGTAAAATCAAATTTTCACTTCGATCCAAATATTAATCAATCTCAATAAATCAACGCGGAAAGCTATGATAGAATTTTTAAATTAAAACATGAATAAATACATATGAATAAAGAACTGAGAAAATCTTTTTCTCAAGTTTTTAAGGAACTTAGAAAAGTTATTCCAATGTTAGTCTCCGTTATCCTACTCTTGGGTCTTTTCAAGGAGTATATCAGCAAGGGAATTCTGACAAAAGTTTTTATAGGGAACTTGTTCACAGATACTCTTTTAGGAGGAATTTTTGGTAGTATTTCCGCAGGTAACCCAATAACTAGTTACATTATTGGTGGTGAATTGCTCGATCACGGAGTCAGTCTATTTGCAGTCACAGCCTTCATAGTCACATGGGTAACAGTTGGTTTCGTGCAATTTCCACTGGAATCGAAAACTCTCGGTAAAGATTTTGCACTCAAACGAAACATATTGAGCTTCATTACAGCAATCCTGGTCTCGGGAACAACCGTCATTATTTTACAGCTCCTAGGTGGTCTTATATGAATAAAAATGATATAAAAAAACCAAAGAAGAAGTCTAAAAAGAATACGGGAATTTGGCTGTTGTGTTTTACTATTATCATTTACATTATATCCTTTATCCTCAATCCTTCCAGAACTGTAGCCTCTCTTAATTTCACCAAAGGAATAACTCTACAGATAGCTCCAATATTTTTCATAATAATAATATTCATGGTGGTTATCGATTATTTCATAACTCCTCAAAAGATCTCTGGTTGGGTGGGAAAGAAATCCGGGATAAAGGGCTATATAATAGCTATCTCTGCAGGTATCCTGAGTCACGGACCAATATTCATCTGGTATTCATTGTTAAAAAGTCTTAAGAAAAGGGGAATGAAAAATGGATTAATAGCGATCTTCCTTTATAATAGAGCTATAAAACTTCCCTTACTACCGATGCTCATATATTATTTTGGATTGATGTTTTCATTGGTTCTTTTGGGAACAATGGTCCTGGCCTCTATAGTTCAGGGATTTGTAATAGAATATTTTACGAATGTGAATTAGATTTGGAAAATTAAGAATTTGCAATATATAAAATTTATCGTTCCAACAATTTCAGCCATAGAGGAATAAACTGAATCTCCTTATCTTCAACTTTCTCTTTTTTATGTACATCATCAGTTATAACTGTTAGATTATCACAATTCAAATCTTTAGAAGCCATTAAAAGATTTTTAATTTCCCTTCTCCTCGTATCTTCGTTCATATTCGAACAAACTTGAATAAGTTCTTCAACATTAACACCACTTTTTAATATAAAATCCACTTCTTTTTGATTTTTCTTCCAGTAATGAAGTTCTTTTTTTGGATTGAAAATTGTCTGTCTATATAGATTTACCGCGACAAGATTCTCAAAAAACCACCCCCAATCCGAACTGAATCGTTCAGTCAACGCAGTTGCAAATCCATTATCAATTAGATAAACCTTTCTCGGATACTGTAACCTATCTTTCACACTTTCAGAATAAATGGTAGTATCAAATAGGAAGTAACTTGATTTCATGTAATCGAAATACTTTTTGAGTGTATTCTTGCTAATCTTAATTCCCATTGATTTGAGCCAATTTCTTGACTTGGTAAAACTCATCGATCTAGAAAAATTACTTACCAGAAGTTTCATGAATGATTCAAGTGCTGTTGTCTTATCTATGGAATATTTTTCTATGATGTCTCTTGCCACTACTGTTGAAAAATATTCCCGGAGAATCTGTAATTTTTTCTTTTCTTCTTCCTCCAGAACTATTTCCGGAAACCCCCCATATTTAAGATAGTTATTAAAATATCTCCTAATCCGTGGTTTATTTTTGCTGTATTCTACATTATCTAGATCCAATTCAATATCCTTAAAATCTAAAAACTCTCTAAAACTTAACGGAAATACATGGGTAACTAGAGTCCGTCCACGTAAAGATGTAGCAATCTCGCGACTGGAAAGTTTGGAAGAAGATCCTGTAAGAAAAATAATTACATCATCCCTTTCTGCTAGTC
>JBDGUQ010000044.1:484-1097 GCA_042215785.1 Candidatus Aenigmatarchaeota archaeon | reverse complement strand
AGATAGTAAAAAGAAAATTATAGAATCTATATGTACAAAAACCATAAAAAATGTCCATAAAAATAATAACATCATCCCTTTCTGCTAGTCTCCTTGCCCATTTTTCCCAACCATCGACATTTTGAATTTCATCTATGAAGAGGTATATAGGTTTTTGTGTTTCAAATGTTTCTTCAATAAGAGGTAGAACACTTGAGAGGTCTCCAACAGTAGGATTTATTATTCTCTCATCCTCGAAATTTATATAATAACATTTATCTAAACCAGTTTCCTTTATAATTTGAAACATCCGGTAAGTTTTACCTGATCTCCTTATGCCCGTTAACACGTTTGCTTTGCCCTTCATTTTATTTACTTGAAATCTCCTTTCTTTAAGGGAATCTGGTATTCCATCTTCTCTGAATTCAACCAAAAGTCTTTTGAGAATTTCCTTTTTAGTTTTCTGGTTCATATTGTATAATTAATTTTACGATTTTATAAAATTATCGTTCACTCCAATTAACGATATTATAATATATCGTTCAATCTATTGAACGATTTAAGAAAGATATTTCAAAGCTCATCCTGCAATCCATCCATAAGTTTCTCAACATCAAAATTCTCTGATCCATTT
>JBDGUQ010000044.1:0-474 GCA_042215785.1 Candidatus Aenigmatarchaeota archaeon | reverse complement strand
GGACAATCTCAGGATTAAGCCACTTCTCGGGATCCTCGAGATCACCCTCAATTCTTGCTATAATATGGATATGTAAGTGTCTAACTTTCTGTCCCGCGAATTTTCCCTGATTGATCGCCACATTATACCCATCGATATCGAATTTTTCCTCGAGAATATTCACGACCCTCGATAGTAAATGAAACATTTCCAAACAAGTTTCATCGTCCAGTTCCACTAATTTTCTCACATGTTCATTGGGTATTATGAGCACATGTACCCTTCTGACTTGCTCGTCAGGTAAAATTGCTGATACACTTTCACCTCTATAGATAATCTCGTTTTTCCTTTCTTCTATATTACAGAAGGGGCACTTTTCTGGGTCTTCTCCTATCATATTTACAGAATATGACAGTGTGTTCTTATAAATTTTTCTGTGTTAAGTCTGTATTTCAATCAAGTTTTTCCAGTACTATAGATGGACAGAGATCCTTG
>JBDGUQ010000059.1:16384-16666 GCA_042215785.1 Candidatus Aenigmatarchaeota archaeon | reverse complement strand
CTCACTTCTGCAAGATTTTTGGCCAATTTATGTGACAACAAAATAGGCAACGGCATAAGCTCCTCCGTTTCGTTTGTTGCATATCCAACCATCATTCCTTGATCGCCAGCTCCCACTTCATCCTCTTTGTTAACCCCTTGTGCTATATCGCCAGATTGTTCATGGATACTGGTTAAAATACCAACACTTTCATTATCGAAACCGTATTCGGGCTCTGTGTATCCTATATCTTCCAAAACCTTTCTAACAGTTCCATCGACATCAACATCGGCAGAAGTAGTG
>JBDGUQ010000059.1:0-16374 GCA_042215785.1 Candidatus Aenigmatarchaeota archaeon | reverse complement strand
CCTGTAACTATTATGAATCCCATACCACACATAGTTTCACATGCAACTCTTGCGTTGGAATCCTTTTTTATTATTTTATCTAGAATTTTGTCAGATATCTGATCGCATACTTTATCGGGATGTCCCTCAGCCATCGATTCTGACGTAAAATAAAAATCTCCGTCTTTCAAAAGATCACCTCTATTTTTCGATTCTGACAGAATATTATTGTAAGAACTGATATTTAAAAGTTTTAAAATATTTTAAAAGTTGTAAAAGTTACTTGTTATTTTGATAGTAGTTACAGTATTTTGCGAGTGGACAGAGCCCGCATTTCGGATGTCTTGGTCTGCAAATTTCCTGTCCAAATTTGACGATACCAACATTAACCAGATACCATTTATTTTTAGGTGTTGTACTCTCCAATTTTTCCTTAATTTCTTCTACATCATCTTCCTTATCGGCTATTCCAATCCTTTTTGGGATCCTCTTGCAGTGCGTATCCACTGCTATAGAAGGTATTTTATGTCCATACATCAACGTTATGTCTGCTGTTTTGTATCCAACACCAGGCAATTCCATCAATTCACTCCTTGTCTTCGGAATTTTTCCGTTATAATCTTCTATGATTTTCTTTGAAATTGCCTTTATCCTCTTGGCCTTCTGGTTGTACATACCGGCAGGTCTTATTAGATTTTTCAATTTGTCCTCCTTTATTTCCAATATGTCACTTGGACTTTCTCCAACTTCAAATAACCTTTCAGCGGCTTGATCGGTGTTCTCATCCCGGGTTCTTTGAGACAATACAGTTCTTATCAAAACTTTGAATGGATCGTTTTCTGTAGAAATCATTTCCTTTATAATATTTCCATATTTATCTTCCAGTACTTCAAGTAACCTGTCTATCTTCTTCATGTTACTCAAAATTCTCCAGGCTTTTTCCGTCCCTTTTCCTTTCATTGTCCAAAACAGATTTTACATGATCCAGAGTAATCTTTTTGGACGCGTCATCTTCTGCCTTGTTCCCGGCTCTCCTCAACAGGGATAAACCAAATCTTATATCTTCCTTTTTGTGGCATTTATTCACCACTTCTTCAAATGCTCCTTCTTCCCACACTCCTTGAACGAATGCATGTTTCTTTCTCTTTCCCAGTATACCCTCAGTTTCTTCGTAACTGTATGTTTCGTATTCGAGATATTCCGGATTCAGTCTGCTCCTAATTCTGTCATCGACCTTGCTATACCAGTCTTTCTTTGTGGTTATAAGGAATATTGTTTTGTAATCCAATTCCTCGAGGAAATTGTATAGAAATGAGGCTTTTCCCGTTTTGTCTATTTCGTCGAATGCAAATGCGATTCCTTTATAGTCCTTTATTTTATCCAATATAATGTTCCACAATCTATCGGTATTTCTTCCCATTGGTTTCATCTCGAGTTCATTACATATGTGATGAACAACCTTCGTGAAATTATTGTTTTCCCAGGCATTGATGTATACCGGAAGGATATCGTCACTTTCCATTTTTAATTCCCTAAAAATGTACCTCACAGAAGCAGTTTTGCCTATTCCGGGCGGTCCATGGATCAATACATTTGCTCCACCCCTTTCAACTTTTTTTATCGAGTTGGCCAGATACTTCTGTTTGTTTTCTCTGTAGGGAAGGAGCCGAGGCAAATACGTTTCTTCCAGGACACCTGGATTCTTAAAAAGGGATTCACCATGTCCTAACATGTCGTCAAATAGAGCCATAGTTGAATTTTAATTTTTATATATAAAATTTTTAAGTCTACTATTTCTTATATTCCTTGAATGTAGGATTTTATAGAGATTGATATAACACTGTTATATTCATGGTGGTACTATGGTCTTCGAAATTTTGAATGAGAAAATACGTGAATCTTTGGAGGAGAAGGGGTTTAATGAACCTACTAAAGTTCAGAAGAAGGCTATAAAGCCTATTTTGAATGGAGACGACGTTCTCCTAATAGGCCCCACAGGTTTCGGTAAGACCGAAGCTTGTATACTTCCCATATTCGATAGGCTTATGGAAGAGGAACACGAACCGATAGCGGCTCTTTATATAACACCGCTGAGAGCTCTGAATAGAGATATGTTCGACCGCCTGCTCTGGTGGACCGAGAGGTTGGGACTCAGTGTAACCATAAGACATGGTGATACTTCGAGCTATGAGAGGAGGAAGCAGGCGGAGTTTCCTGATCAAATCTTTGTGACCACACCCGAGACCCTTCAGGCAATACTTCCAGGATCTAGGATGAAGGAACACCTCAGGAACGTTGAATTCGTGGTGGTCGATGAAATACATGAACTTGCGGAAAGTAAAAGAGGAACTCAGTTGACACTTGGCCTGGAAAGGTTAAAAGAACTGTGTGGCGATTTTCAGATAATAGGCCTCTCCGCAACTGTAGGATCGCCCAAAAAGGTAGCGAATTTTCTCGGAGGAACAAGTAAGGATGTTAATGTAATAGAGGCCATTTCTCCGAAGGAATTGGATATTACAGTTGATTCACCGCTCCCGAATTCCCAGGACAATGAGCTTTCGGAGGATCTTTTCCTAAATCCATCTGTCACCTCCAAATTACGTGAGATACATGATTTAATAGAATCCCACGATAGCGCTCTGGTTTTCACCAACACAAGGGAGGCTTCTGAAGTCCTTGGATCCAGGTTAAGGAGAATGGAAAAGGAGTTTGACCACGAGGTTCATCATTCTTCACTTAGTAAAGACGTCAGGGTCAAGGCAGAGGAAGATTTCAAGGAAGGTGATTTGAAGTCACTTATATGTACTTCTTCCCTTGAATTGGGTATAGATATAGGTTCCATAGATTATGTGATACAATATCAATCTCCGAGAAGAGTGGACAAACTTGTTCAAAGAGTAGGTCGAAGTGGTCATGGGGTAGGAAGAAAGAGCGAAGGTAGAATAATAGCTGATAATCCCGACGATATTCTGGAGGCTACTGTTATAGCTAGAAGGGGAATGGAAGGAGAACTGGAGAAAACCAAATTTCACACATCTTCGTGGGATGTTTTGGCCAATCAAACGATAGGTTTCGCACTAGATGAGTACGATATACCAATAACCAAAGCCTATGATATAGTAAAAAATGCGTGGACGTATAAAGGTATAAACAAGGACGATTTTACAAGAATTCTGAAATTCATGAATAGTTTGAGGATGATATGGACTAATTCTGGGATAAAGAGAGGGAAGAAGGCTTGGAAATATTATTATGAGAATCTCTCCACAATACCCGATGTTTTCAATTATCCCATCGTTGATACAGTCCAGGATCAGGAGGTCGGTGTGTTGGATGAAGAATTCGTTGCAGAACATGGAGAAACTGGAACCACATTTGTAGTCAGAGGCAGGAGTTGGAAAATACTTTCCGTTGACGACGGGAAGGTCTATGTTGAACCTGTAGATGAAATGGAAAGTGCTGTTCCTGCATGGGAAGGGGAGTTGATACCCGTTCCCCAAAACGTTGCAAGTGAAGTAGGAAGTCTGAGAAATGACATAGCAGAGAGATTGGAAACGCAGGATAAGCAAGATGTTGTTGAATGGTTTCATGACAATTATCCTCTGACAGAATCGGCGGCATTACAGGTTGTCAATTATATCAAAAACCAGATCAAAAACGAGAAGAGGTTGCCTACTGATAAATCTCTTATAGTGGAAGAGGGAATAGAAGGGGATAGCAAGTTCGTAGCCATAAATTCTTGTTTCGGAACTCTTGTAAATCAAACACTCAGTAAATTCTTGGCAACCCTGTTAATTTCCGAGTTAGGGAAAAGTGTGGCGATAAAGAACGATCCTTACAGAATTATGATACAGGGAGCTTCGAAGGAAATGGTCAGTAGGATGCTTAGGGAAAGTAGTCCCGAAGATCTTGAAATGGTTATAGAGAGCAGTATAGACAGGACGCAGATTTTCAAATGGAGGTTTATCCACGTTGCCAAAAGATTTGGGGCCTTGACCAGAGAGGCCAAGTGGGATAGGATGAATATTCAAAAATTCGTTGATTCTTATATTGATTCTCCCATATACGATGAAGCGAAGAAGGAAGTTTACCTAGAAAAAATGGATCTCGATACGACCAAAGAGATTTTGGGAAAGATACAGTCGGGAGATGTAGATGTCCACGAATCAGATGGCCTTTCTCCGGTGAGCAAGAGAGGTCTCGAGTATCAGTTCAGAGAACTTTTGGGACCGGAGAAACCAGAGAAGGAAATATTTGCTGCCTTTAAAGAGAGGCTTTTGAATACTAAAGTAAGACTTGTCTGTATGAGTTGTGGAGAATTCAGCGTAACTAAGAAGGTGGGGAATCTTGAGGATGATATAGTGTGTCCAAACTGTGGTAGTAGGAGAATAGGCGTGGGCAAGTCATATCAAGATGTTAGAAAACTGGTCAAGAGGAGCAAAGAAGGCAAACCATTGAGTGAAGATGATGAAGATAAAATCAGAAGACTTGAGAATTCCGCCGATTTAGTCCTTACATATGGAAAAAAGGTGGTGGTCGCCCTCGCTGGCAGAGGTGTCGGGCCCGATACCGCTATAAGAATTTTGGCAAAACAAAGGGAAGATAAAGAGAAATTTTACGAAGATATACTTGAAGCGGAAAAACAATTTACTAGAACTAAGAAATACTGGTCATGAAGTCCATCCAACTTGAGAGCGTGTCTAGTTTTTCTTCGGAATCCTTGTTGGCTCGTATACAAACAAACTGGTTAAGTTTATTAGATTTTTTCCTGTCGTTATGTTCTTTATATGTACTATAGACAACTCTTTCTATTGTATAATTATTTAGACTTTCATAACCATTTTGTTTGAGTCTTGCCACTTCTTTATCCCTTTCTTCTTTTGTGTCAACCTCTTTAAAGAAGGCCATGTAATTTGCATTGCAAAAACTTTTTATATAGTTTACTAAATAATATATATAGTACTATATAGGTATGAGATTATGGTTGAAGAAAGGAAAATACAGAAGACAGGAGGCTCTACTTATATAGTTTCTTTACCGAAGGACTGGGCTAAAGGCAAAATTGAAGAAGGTGATTCGGTTTTTCTGGAAGGAGGAGAAAATTCTTTGAAAATAAATTTGAGAGAGGACGAAGAAAATAAGAAGGAAATTGAAATCAAATACGACAGCAATTTGGATTCTTTGCTGAGAAAAATAATAGCTAGGTATTTGGTTGGTTATGACGAGATTAGAATCGTTTCCGATGAAGTTATAAGAAATAGAGAAGAAGTTGAACAGACAATCAGAGAAAAAATGATGGGTGTTGAGGTCACCAACGAAACTGCCAAGGAAATAGAATTCCAAAACTTATTGAAATATTCCGATCTTCCCACCAAAAAAGTTATGAAGAGGATGAATTCAATAATTGAAGGAATGTATGCAGATATAATTGATTCATTTGTAAATTATGACGGGGAAATTTTAAGGGATATAATAAAAAGAGAGAATGAATTGGATAGATTATATCTCCTCGCTGTTAGGCAGATAAAAAGTGGAATTAGAAGTGAAAGGATTAGAAAAAAATTAAGAGTAGAATCAAAATTACTCTGTCTTGGATATAGAGTAATTGTAAAGAGTTTTGAAAGAACAGGAGATCATCTTAAAAATATTGCGAAAAGTTTATTGTTAGTTGAGGATTCTTACCAGAAAGAGAAATTAGAGAGGATTGCTAGTAAATCGTTTGGTTCATTTAAAAAAAGCGTAAAATCCCTTTTTCAGAAAGATGGACAGATGGCTGAGAGATCCATACAAGAAAGTAAGGAAATAGACAAGTTATCGAGAAAAATAGATAAAAAACAGAAGTTTGGAGATTTTTCATTTGAAATTAAGTCAATAATAAATTCAATTGAAAGAACAAGAAAACTTTCTAGAGATATTGCCGAAATAGTTATAAACTTGACTGCTGAGAAATTTGATTAATAACCTAATTTTTCCCTTGCTTCGTCAGACATCTTTTCCGGTGACCATGGCGGATCAAATACCATATTAACTTCAACCTCCTCCACGCCTTCCAACTCGGACACCTTCCTTTTGACGTCTCTTGTTATAGCAGAGTGCATGGGACAACCAGGAACGGTTAGGGTCATTTCTATTGTGACTTTATTATCGTCAACGTCTATGTCATAGATGAACCCTAAGTTAACGACATCTATTCCTATTTCAGGATCCTTAACTTCTTTCAATGTATCTTCAACATCTTTTTCAGTTACCATGTTATCATATATAACAATGTTATATTTAAAAGTTTTTATCTTCTAATGGTCCATTACAAAGTCGACATTCCTTTCTTTTGTTAACTTCTAAAAATTCAAATCTATCTTTCCATAAATCCATAAAGAATAGTTTCTTGTTGTACTCCTTTCCCAGGAGAATTTTTATTGCTTGGGTAGCTTGATAAAGTCCTATAAGCGATACGGCTGTTCCCAAAGTTCCCGTTTCTGTGGAATCTTCTAACTTGCTTGAAATAGTGATACCAGAGGTCAAACATTCGAAACAAGGAGTTTCGCCGGGGACTATGTTGAAACTCATTCCCCTTGTTCCCGTACAACTTCCATATATCCAAGGAATTCCACTTCCATATGAAATTTTGTTGATCAAATACCTGGTTTCCATATTGTCGCTGCCATCCATTATGATATCTGCTCCATTCGTCAGTCGACTGTCTTCAGATACCAACCTTTTTTGATGGGCAACCACCTCAACAGAATTATTTATTTTTGAAAGCTTTTCTTCTAGTACCTTGACTTTTAGCTTGTTAACATCCTCCTCATTGTAGATGGTTTGTCTGTGCAGGTCTTGAATATTTACCTCATCGTTATCTATAATTACCAATCTTCCAATACCAGTCCTTGTAAGCATGTCTGCTATAGTAGTCCCCAGACCACCAATTCCCACGATAACGGCAGTTTTTCCAGCCATTTTTTCCTGGTCTCCTTCATTAAACCCGTTGAGTGCTATCTGTCTTTTATATCTGTTCATGATTACACCAAGTAGTTGAGGATGTCTTTAAGTTCTCTGATGAACTTTTCTACCTCTTCAATTGTGTTATAGAAATATGTAGATGCTCTTACAGAGCCTTCTATATTTCTTTCATTGAACCAAGAATGAAGGCAGTGCATGCCAGTTCTAACTGCTATATCCGAGGATTCATTAAGTAGCATCCCTATTTCATGAGGGTCCTTGTTTTTGACTCTGAAATTGAAAATACCTGACCTTTTTTTGTAATCCTTTACACCAATTAATTCTATTTTTTCGTTGTCCTTTAATCCATCCGTGATTTTTTCATTTAGTTCTCTTTCATGTTTTTCTATGTTTTCTAGCCCAATCTTGTTGATGTATTCACAGGCACTACCGAAACCTATTATTCCTGCAACATTTTGCAAACCTGCTTCAAATTTTTCCGGAGGATCTGAGAATTCTCTTCTATGATACCACGAATTGTTCACAGTTTCTCCGCCTGTCATAAAAGGCTCGATTTCTTCTTGAATTTCCTCTTTCACATACAGACAACCCATGCCTGAGGGTCCGCACATCTTGTGTGCACTCATTGCAAAGAAATCCGCATCAAGTTCCTTTAAATCTATTTTTATGTGTGGGGCAGATTGAGCCCCATCTATCATAACAAGCGCACCATTTTCGTGTGCTATTTTTATAATCTGTTCGATAGGTAGTGTGTAACCGTCCAGATTCGATGTATGCACGATAGAAACAAGCTTCGTTTCCCGAGATATTTTATCCTTAAAATTCTCAATTGAAAATTCTTCTTGTTGGTCGGATCTGACAATATCATGTTTTATTTTATTCTTTTCCTCCAACATCTGCCAGGGAATTAGGTTGGAATTATGTTCTCTATCCGAAGTAAGGACTTTATCGCCCCTTTCAAATTGTAGAGATCTGGAAACTAAATTTATTGATTCCGTTGTATTTCGGGTGAACAATACTTCCTTGGAATTCTTAGTTCCAATGAAATTTCCCACCATTTTCCTCGCTTCTTTTACTTTTTGGGTAGCTTTCCTTGCTAGATCATGCGATGATCTTCCTGTACATGCAGGGAATTTTTTATAATAATCTGTTATGGACTTTATTACATGTTCTGGCCTTAGGGTCATGCATGCATTGTCCAGATAGACCAGATCATTTTCCTTGAGAACGGGGAAATCCTTTCTAACTTCCTTTACATTCATAATATCAGTCCAACTTCTTTTGTATAATTTTTTCCAATTCATTGTAAGTTTTGTAGCCCTCGACTTTAACATCGCCTATGAATAGGGTGGGAGTTCTCTTAACGCCGAGTATTCTCCCATCTTCCCTGTTTTTGTTCACCAGTTCCTGCCCTTCCCTTTCTTCAAAACAGGTCTCAAACTTTTGCATATTCAAGTTACTTCTTTTGGATATTTCAAATATTCCATCCTTTATATCAGTTTTTTGTGGTGTACAACTCCTTACTTCCGTGAAGGTTTCATCTTTAAATTTCCAAAATTTTTCCTGTTTTTGCGCACACACTGAGGCTATTGCAAGTTCCATGGAATCATCGTTTTTTGATAGAGGAAAATGCATGAAATAAATTCTTACAGTATTTCCATATTTAGACAATATTTTATCTATCTGTGTCTGAATCTTATCTGTGTAGGGACAGTTCAAACATCCAAATTCGAGTATCTTTAATTTTGGATTTTGAGCTCCGATAGAAGGATTTTTCGAGTAGTCTATATCTTCAACGGATTTCGGAAACATAATGTTTTGAATTCCTATACTAATATCTTCAAACAGACCCGTTTCCATTGTTTGTAAGGAACAGGAGGCTGTAGATCGCGGACCATTACAGTTTCCATACTGGTAGTAATTATATAATCCATTTGCCCCAAAAGCAAGTGAAATGAACATCAGCAGGACAAGTCCCCATGAAAATATTTCGAAGTATCTCGATAAAAATCCAGCCAATTTTTTGTTCTTTTTGAATACCTTGCCTATTATTTTGGATTTCACCCTTTTATCTAGCCCGGATTCACACGGACTCAAGCGTATCCTGTTGAAAACACAGTCAAACGCCTCTTTGGAAAGTGATCTATACCTCGCGGAGAATAGACCGAGTAATGCGAAAACCACCAGAGATACTATGCATATCATGATATTCACTTTTAATATTTGCCATAAAAATATAAAAAATAAAGCAAAAGGAGTTTTGGAGGTGTTTTTGTATTAACTGGGAGAAAAAATTTAGGAAAGAATTCAAATGTCCGAAATGTGGTCATACTGGTTCTAGAACCAACAGGTTATCCATGAGTGGTTCGGGAATTTCAAAATTCTTCGATGTTCAGATGAACAAATACATATTTGTATCCTGTGAAAGTTGTGGGTTCACCGAGGTATATAATGAAAAAGTTTTGGAGAACAAAGAAGAAGGCATGACAGGTGAGGATATTGTTGATTTATTGTTCGGCGGATGACGAATTCAACTTTCAAACTATTTAACATTTACTGTAAGTTAAATATTTATGAAGCCAAAAATCTTTCTGCACAACGGCAATCCAGTTTCAAGAGCGTTGAACCTACACATACCCTCTTATTGTGATGTAGGAGGTAAACTAGAATTAGATTTAGACAGTGAAGGTTTGGAGAACCTAACTTCACTTTTTAATGAAAGGTTTTTTTCTCGAATTCCCCGTAAAGTTGCCCACGGTAATATGAGAAATATTGATTATTCCATCAAAGTGATCCCTTCTTCTGCTGAAATCGTCGGCTCTATTTCTACTAATCCTCCAATATGTAGTTCCGAAACTTCCTTTGATGACAGTACGGACTATGTGCCAGATGAAGAATATATCAGCTTCCCTGATCCCGGATTTGTAGATGCAATGAAAAGAAATAAAGATGAGTATGGGAACGAAATAAAATCTCTTGTTCCAAATTCCGATGATATATCAATATACGAGGATAAGATAGGTTTCGATTATTCAACCAGTTTTCCAGAAAGACCTGGAGAATTGGAATATAGACTTAGGAGAACAGGCGAATTCATGTCAGAAGCATTATCAATAACCCAAAGATACAATGAAATGTGTGATAAAGAAAGGACTTGTTCTGATTATCCAATATTTACGGTATAATATGAGTTTTTTTGAAAAATAAAACAATTTAATACCTTTAAACTCCTCTAAGTTACCATATAACTATTTATATTAATTCAGCAATAGTTTAAGTAAAGGAGAGAATATGATATCCAACAAAACGGCTTTAATGGTAGTTGGACTGTTGGTCCTCTTGATGGGTATTTTGGGCCTCATACCAGGCTTGAATTTGGGTACAGAACCTGCCTGGCATGCCGGATTGAAGATACTCGTGGGGCTGTTCGCCATCGCCGTGCCATTTATGAATAAAGAGAAATAGAATTTAGATATTTTACCTTGTTTTAGTGAATAGTGTTTCAAAGATAAAGTTTTTCGTATTGGGGAGTATATACCAGGAACTTAATACCGTGCTACTCCGTCAATTTTTCTTTGATGTAATTGTAGTTCTCCGAGACTATTCTTATTTCATTGTTATGTAGGAGTATTATTATCAAGACCTTTCCATCGGTTACATAAATTGGTGGAACTTCATCTTCAAATTCTTAATCTTTTTAAGGACGTAATGTTTTATTTAGTTTGATAAAATGGACTACATATTGAGATTCGAAGAAGTGGGCAAGGACGATGTTGGCCTTGTCGGGGGAAAGAATGCTTCTCTTGGCGAAATGATCCAGAATGCAGGAGTTCCCGTTCCTCCAGGTTTGGCTACTACGACACATGCCTACGAATATTATCTTAAAGAGAATGATATCGAAGAAAAAATGGATAAAATTCTAACTAAAATGGATTCTAACGATGTAAAAAGTCTCAAGAATGCAGGCAAGAAAATAAGGAAATTAATTCTAAATGGTGAAATCCCGGAAGATTTAAAGGAGCAGATAGTTGATGAATATCATAATTTACGTGATGGTGAAGACAATCCGAAGGTGGCTGTGAGAAGTTCTGCAACGGCTGAAGATATAGAAAATGCTTCTTTCGCAGGTCAACAAGATACTTACCTCAACGTCGAAGGTGTGAAAGATTTGCTGAAAAAGGTGAAAATGTGCTTTGCTTCCCTGTATACTGATAGAGCGATACATTACAGAGAGGAAAGGGATTTTGTGCATTTAGAAGTTGCACTCTCTGTGGGAATTCAGGTTATGGTCGATGCCAAGTGTGCAGGAGTTGCATTTTCCATTGATCCCGACTCAGGTTTTGATAAAGTTGTTACCATAAACGGTAATTGGGGACTTGGTCCTTCTGTTGTAAGTGGAATGGCTGATGTAGATAAGTATTATTATTTCAAACCTACGAAAAGCGTTATATCGAAGAGACTGGGAAGGAAGGAAATTAAAGTTGTTGGAAAGGATGAACGGGAAAAAACCTCTGAAAAAGAAAGAGGGAAATATGTTCTAAATGACTCCGAAATCGAGGAACTGGGAGAATACGTTTCAAGTATTGAAGAATATTACGACAGGCCCATGGATACCGAATGGGCGAAGGACAGGGACGATAATATATTTATTTTGCAGGCAAGACCCGAGACGGTTCATTCTCTGAAGGAGAAACATATAATAAAAGAATATAGGATGAAAGAACAGAGTGAAGTTCTAGTTGAAGGAGAATCCGTAGGCAGAAAGATAGGCAGTGGCAAGGTTAAGGAAATAGATACTGCTGATAATTTGGATAAGTTCAATAAAGGAGAAGTATTGGTTACAGATATGACCAACCCGGATTACGAGCCCGTTATGAAGGTCGCTTCTGCCATAATTACTGATAAGGGAGGTTCAACTTCGCATGCTGCCATCGTTTCGAGAGAACTCGGAGTTCCCTGTATAATCGGTACCGAAAACGCCACGGAGATGTTGGAAGATGGCGATGAAGTAACTGCAGATTGTACCTCGGAAACCGGTAAAGTGTGGAAGGGACAGCTTGATTTCGAAGTTAATGAGAGGAACATCAAGGAAATTCCCGATACGAAAACGGATATTATGATGAACGTTGGTGTTCCAGAGAAAGCTTTCGATCTCGGTCAATATCCAGTTGATGGAGTCGGGTTAGCTAGAGAGGAATTTATAATAAGTTCTCATATAGGTGCTCATCCCCTGTACATGATAGAGCAAGGGAGAGAAGATGAATACGTGGAGAAATTATCTTACGGTATAGCCAAGATAGCAGCTGGCTTCTACCCAAATCCTGTTATTGTAAGGTTATCTGATTTCAAGACAAACGAGTATGCGGATCTTGAAGGCGGGGAGAAATACGAACCCGAGGAGAATAATCCCCTTACAGGGTGGAGAGGAGCTTCAAGGTATATTGATGGAGATTACAAACCAGCATTTAGATTAGAATGTGAAGCTCTGAGAAAGGTTAGGAATGATATGGGACTTTCAAATATTAAGGTTATGGTCCCCTTCTGCCGAACCCTGAACGAGGCGAAACAAACTTTGAAGGTTATGGAAGATTTTGGATTGGAGGAAGGCAAGGATGATTTGGAGGTTTATGTAATGGCCGAGATACCTTCTAACATCATATCTGCGGATAATTTTGCGGAGATGTTCGATGGATTTTCAATAGGAACCAATGATTTAACATCCCTAACTCTTGGAATTGATAGGGATAATGAAAAATTAATCGATGAATTTGATGAGAGGGACGAGGCAGTGAAAAGAATGGTTTCACAGTTGATAGAAAAAGCACATAACCATAATAAAAAAGTCGGGATCTGCGGAGATGCCCCCTCTACACACCCCGATTATGCCAAATTCTTGGTAGAAGAGGGGATTGATTCCATATCCGTCACACCGGATGTTGCTTTGAAAACCAGGTTAAAAGTCAAGGAAGCAGAAGAATAAAGTTGAAGTTATTTTAATTCATATTTGAAAAAGTTTTTCATTTCCATGCTCTTCCAGTTTTATAATATTACCTTTAAATCCTTCAAAGGACTTCGAAATATCCATTATAGTTTAAATTGCTGCTGAACTTCCGACATGTATTTAAGTTTTAGGATATAATTAAGGTCTGTGAAATTATGGCGAATATCGATTATATAAGACTTCCGGAAACAGTTAATGGCGAAAAACTTGCCAATTATACTGAAAGGGCTTTCGAGGAGTTTGCTGAGGAGAATGGATATGAAGTGAAGGTTGAAAAAATCTATGGGATAGAACCCGGTCCCGAGCCGGTCGAAACTCGTAGAAAAATAGAGTTAAGAAGACCACCGGTCGATAGTCATATAGATCCTTCATGTTCTTTGACTAAGTTATCGACTGAGATTGATGTAAACTTCCAGGCCACAGAACATCTAAAATTCTCTGAGGTAATGCTAGGGAAAGAAAGTATGCTATCAGTTGCAGAGAAACTATACAAACAAATTGAATAGAGAATTTTCTTGATTCATTGGAATGACAATTTAAACACTAGAATATGACCTAAAATAGCACCCAGAGACAGGATCTTGGATTTTTTATTCCTTCTCATACTCAACTAAGGTGTGCATACCATATTCCTCCAGCTTTCTCAAATTGTCCTCAAATCCTTCCACAGGCTGACTCACAATGAATACTAATCCGACAATATTGGCACCTGTTTTCTCGACCAATTCTATTGCGGCTTCAGCAGTTCCCGCAGTAGCTACGAGATCATCTACGATTAGTACATTCTGCCCTTCTTTGATATCATCTCTGTGAACCTCTATGATGTCGCTTCCATATTCTTTTTCGTATTCATGACTTATCGTTTCCCTTGGTAATTTGTTTGGTTTTCTGAAAGGTATGAATCCCTTGTTCATTTTATAGGCCAAAGCTCCCCCTACGATGAACCCTCTGGATTCTATACCTGCTATCACGTCTACATCTTCATTCTTGAATCTTCGGCTCATTCCATCTATTGCGTGTTGAAATGCATCCTTATCCTTTAGAAGAGTAGTTATATCCCGGAAGATTATCCCTTCTTTTGGAAAGTTTGGTATATTCTTGATCTTATCTTTTAAATCCATAGATTTACTTGGTCGTTTCTGTTTTTAATATTTTGGTTTTCGGAAAAAATAATTAAAATTATGAAAAGTAAAAGTAAAATATGAAGACCGAATTTTTTCTCTTTGATGTGGATTATACAGTTGAAGAAGTTGATGGCAGAGAGAAAGGTATTGTGAGATTGTTTGGAAAGACAAAGAATGGAGAAACTGTTTGTATTTTGGACAAGAATTTCTATCCATTTTTCTATGCGGTTCCCAACCAGAACGAGATAGATGAGACCGTGGAAAAAATTAAAGATATTGATGAAGATGATTTAGAGGTTAAGGATGTTGAAGTTATGGATAAGATAGTCGATGGAGAAGAGAAGAAAGCATTGAAGATCTACACATATTCGCCTTCAGATACCTCGAAGTTGAGGAATATTGTCAAGAAGATAGAGGAGGTTGGAAAGGGCAACTGTTATGAATTTTCCATGCCCTTCTACAGACAGTATGCAATTAGCAAGGAAATCAAACCCGGAGATTGGGTCTCCATTGAAGGGAATAAAATTGAGGAGAAATGGAATTTCGATGTAATTTCAAGTTGTAAGGAACTTAACGTTACAGACAAGAAAAAGATAGCCGATTTGAAAACTATGGCTTTTGATATCGAGAGCTACAGAGAGGGTGGCAGGAACAAAGTAATAATGCTTTCCCTCCGCTCCGATGATATGGAGAAGGTTTTAACTTACAAACAGGGAGACTATTCTAACGATGTTGAAAGGCTCGGTAGTGAAAAAGAACTGATGGAGAGGTTTATTGATATTGTAAATGAGGAAGATCCAGATATAATGGTGAGCTATAATGGAGATGAGTATGACTTTAAGGTTCTAAGAGAAAGGGCCGAGGAGTTAGGATTGGAACTAACCCTTTCGCGGGATGGCTCGCGAATGGAATTCATTAGAAGAGGAAGAGCCTCTTCCGCCAAGTTAAGGGGAAGGCTCCACATAGATCTATACAAATTCATAGATAATATTTTCTCACCACAGTTTCAAACAGAAGTTCTATCTCTAAATGCCGTTGCATCCGAAGTATTGGATAAAGAGAAAATAGATATGAGTTTGGAAGATATTCTTGAGAGTTGGAGGGAAGAGAAGGATCTTGAGAAGATGGCAAAATACTGTATGAGGGACAGCGAGCTAACATACAAACTTTCCGATAATCTTTTACCTCAGGTTTTTGAACTATCCAAGGTTTCGGGACAATTTCCCTTCGATGTTACCAGAATGACATATGGGCAGCTTGTGGAGTGGTACTTAATCAGAGAGGCACATCCAGAAAGGATGATTCCCAACAGGCCCAAGTGGAAGGAAATTCAGAAGAGACGCAGGGAGAGTCCATATGAGGGAGGGTTTGTAAAGGAACCGATTCCCGGAATACATAACGATATAACGGTTTTGGATTTCCAGAGCCTATATCCCACAATAATAGTTACTTTCAATATAGATCCGGAGATGTTGAACTGTGGATGTTGCAAAAACGATAACTATGATGTTCCGGGATTCGACCACTACTTTTGTAAGAATGAGAGAGGGTTCATACCCGAGGTTGTCAGGAATCTCATAGATCAAAGATCCGAGATAAAGGAGAGGATGAAAGGTCTGGATGAGAATTCCTCTGAATATACCAAGCTTGATAACAGGCAGTATTCCTTGAAGATCTTGGCCAACAGTGTCTATGGCTATTATGGCTACCAAGGAGCGAGATGGTACAGTAGGGAATGTGCCGAGAGCATAACATCCTTTGGGAGAGAGTGGATTAAGAGAACAATGGAGAAAGCAGAAAATGAAGGCTTTGAAGTTGTTTATGGAGATACGGATTCCCTGATGCTAAAGGGCGGGTATATTGAAGATTTTCTGGAAGAAATCAATAACGAACTTCCCGGTATAATGGAACTTGAGTTCGAGGACAGGTATGAGAGGGGCCTATTCATAGGTGAAGAGGGCAAGGGAGTCAAGAAGAGGTATGTAATGGTAGATAAAGAAGGCAATTTAACGATACGTGGCTTTGAAGTTGTTAGACGTGACTGGTGTGACCTTGCCAAGAATTTACAGAGGAAAGTTTTGATGTATGTTCTGGCTGATGAAAATGAAGAGAAAGCCAAGGATTATGTAAAAGAGGTTGTTAAAAGAATTGAAAATAAGGATGTGGACTTGAAGGATTTGATAATTTATACACAGCTTAACAAGCCAATTTCGGAGTATAAATCAAAGGGGCCACATGTTGTTGCCGCAGAGAAATTAAAGAAAATAGGGAAACCTGTGGGAGAAGGAATGACTGTAATGTATGTGATAG
>JBDGUQ010000120.1:5605-17770 GCA_042215785.1 Candidatus Aenigmatarchaeota archaeon | reverse complement strand
TATTCAATGCAAAGAGTAAGGTATCTCTGTGATTTAAGAAAGTCACAGGAATGGATGCCTTTATCAAAAGAAAAATGGGAGAAAGTAATATGAAAGATTGTTTAATAAAAGGAAGACATTGGCATAATTGGTATGGGACAGAAAGAGAAATTATATTTAAAAGAGGTTCTTTCTGTTTAACAATTCCATCAACCTTTGTAAGGAGTAACAACATAAAAAAAGGTTCCTCTTTGTATTTACAAGCAAAGGAAAATCAAGTATTAAATAAAAAAAACATAATTTTAATGAAAGGAGATCCAGAATCATTATCTCCTACATTATTTAGGAAAAAAGCACTTAAATTAGGCAATTCACTTTGTTTTACAGTTCCTTTAATAGTCAGAAAAAGATGGAAAATAAAATCTAATGATAAATTTATTGTAAATTTTGATACTCTTTATTCAATCGAATATGTATATAAAAAAGAGGAGGAGGTGAAGTAAATGGCTGAAAAACAATTCTTTGAAGAAGGAAAATTGGATGACAAAAACAAAGAAGAAAAAAAACCTAAAGATGAAATGGAAGAAATTTCAAGCAAAGATTTATTTGAAGGAGACACACAATATTTCAATGTTGAAGTTGGAGGTCCAGAAGTGATTTTTAGAGTTAAAAAATTCTATAAAAATGTTCCAAGAGATCCAAAGTTTGCTTTGTCAGGAACAACAGAGAAAAAAGTTATCGATGGAAAAGCAAAAGATGTCAAAGGAACAGGATACAATTATGTCTTTGAAACAGATAGTTGTCCAGAATACAAAGATGCAATTGAAAAAGACAAAAAATACACAATTACAGCATGGGGGTTATTCAATGAGTTCAAAAAAATATATCAAGAAAATGGTTCTCTTGAGGGCAGGATGTTTGTTTTGAAGAGACCTAAGAGAGGAGAATATCTGTTAAAAGATATCACAGACAAAACCAATGTTGAAGTGAATAATGCTTAACCGCATTATTCATATTTCTTTATTATTTTTGCAACTTGTTTAGCAGTAGAATCCCATGTAAATTTCTTTGCAGTTTTTAAAGCATTTTTTGATTTTTTCTTATATGTTTTTTTATCTTCATATGCTCTTCTCATTTGTTTTCTTATTGAATCTATCCTTGGAACTTTCCATCTTGTTTCTCTATAAAGAGGGAGAGGATCAGTGGCAGCAACAAGTGGTCCCATTTTAACAATATAAGAATTTCTTCTGTTGCAAAATTCTCTCTGACCCCCCCATTCAGAGGTGATTACAGGCTTTCCTACAGCCATAGATTCTAACAAAGGAAGGCAAAAGCCCTCTGCTTTGGATGTGATTACATGACAGTCAGAGGACTTATACATCTGAGCCAATTCTTGTTTTGAAACATTTTTCATGAGAACTTGAATTGGAGGTCTTTCTCTTTTTGAAGGTAGATCCAAATCATTTATCATTTTCTTTAGTTTATTTGGTGTTGTGTAAGAAGTATTAATTTTCATAACTAATTTCAATGGTTCATCAACACTGAATTCTTCACAGAATGCTTTCATAACAAGGTCTGCACCTTTTCTATCATTCTTTCCATGAGCCCATCCACCATTAAAAAAGAATGTAAATCTATCTTTTTCAAAATTATGATGTGGTTTTACATCTGGATTAAATATTTTGGTATCTACACCATGGGGTATCACATCAATTTTATGCTTTGGAACGCCTCCATTTATAAAAGAATCTCTTGTATGTTTTGATGGACAGAAAACCCTTGTTATTTCAGGTTCTAAACAAGGTTTAACAAAAGCATAAGGTGCCTTGTCTCCTTCCCAAACAGCATATCCAAAGAGGTTTTTATTCAAACCCATCTTACTGTACCAACTATTAGGATAAGTAATCATAAGGTTAGTTTCATATCTATAATCTCTTTCAATCATTCTGACTAAATTTTTATGTAATTTTAATTTCCAATCTGGAATTGCTTTAGGTATTTCTAAACTCATGTGGCTAAAATATTTATCAAGAGCCAAACTCAAACTCTTTGTGTGTTCAGCATAACCACTGTGTCCAAATACATTTGTTGTTGTGAATACATTTAATTTCATTTTAATCACTGATATAAACTAAAAGGATTGCCATATCTTTTAACCATCTTTGGCATCCATTTAAACCTCCAATATTGATCTACTCTATGATTCTTTTGATGGAATTGTGGTGCTCTACATCCACCAGATTCTCCTCTATCATGCCAGCATATAGCATCAAGATTCATAAAAATCTTATATCCATGAAATGAGAATTTATTTGTTAAAATTGTTTCTTCTCTGAATCCTGTATCTCCTGTCCATGTTGGATGTCCACCAACTTCATCATGTATGCTTTTTTTATACATATAAGTACTTCTTATATGATGACAAGGAATTATTTTGCTCTTTGTGTAATCCCAAGAATAACCTCCATGATCATGAATTCTAACACAATTCCCTTCTTTATCCAATTCAATTTTGTTGAAAATAAAATCCTCTCCTTCATTATCTATGTGTTTATAGTAAAAAGGTTCTCCAAACTGTGGAACAACCCCCCCCACTGCTGCAACAGAATCAACACCATGTTTTTCTTCCATTTTTCTCATTGCTTCAACTAATTCAAGAAGATAATTTTTATCAAGTATACTATCATCATCAATCCTCACAATGTATTCTGTGTCTGCTAGTTTTGTTGTTTGATTTCTTGCAAAAGCAACACCCTTTCTTTGGTTGTCTTGTAATCCCCATTTATAAACAACTTTGTGTTTTGTTTTTTCTAAATGTCTTAATGCTGATAAAAAGTAAGGATATTTTTGTGTTGGTGTTTCACTGTCATCATAAATCACAACATCAAAATTCTGATAAGACTGCCCAATCAAACTAATAAGAAGATTTGTTAGTTCTATACTTCTATTGTATGTTGGGATTGCAACTGTTATTCTTTCATTTTCTTTCATAACTACCACCTGTATCAGCAATCATCTTTCTTATTGGTTTAGGATGTTGAATGTTTGCTTTCTTCATAGGATATGATCCACTAAATATATTGTTCTTCCATAAATAAGAATGCTGTCTTGGGAATCCCCCTTTTGCTTTGACATCATGAACAAATTTCTTGTAGATAGGAAGCATCTGTTTTGCTAATGAATAATGATAAATTCTTATTTGATCTATTCTTGCTGATTTGTTATATCCTTGTAAAGGAGCATGTTTTGATTCTGGATAGTAAAGACCTTCTTTGTTTTTGAAGAATCTTGCTCTTGTGTAGTGTTTTTCTGCTGATGTGTCTTCAAATGCAAGATTATAAACAAAATGATGTGTTCTTAAATCATAGACATCTGTGGGTCCATTTTTTACAATTTCTTTTAAAAACCTTCCAGCATTATCACTGATAACTTCATCACAATCAACAACAAGAATCCAATCTCCTTTTGGAATAAAATCAAGATACATATTCCGTTGTGCATCTGTTCCAGGATACTTGTTATAAATAGTAATTATTTTCTTTTCTTTTTGATTCCATTTATCAACTACTTGATTCAATAACTTGCTTCCACAACCATCAATAATCAAAATACTATCTACTTCATTGAATACATTTTCAAGTGACACATCCAGCCAATCAGCATCAGTTCTATTGAAAGAAGTATTGTCTGCAAATATATATGCTGCCCATATTTTCATTCTATATCCTCCAATAATTCTTTAAACCATGCTTCCCATTGAGGATAAACAATATCCCAGTGATAGTTTTTCAAAACATGTTTTCTAGCATACATCCCATCTCTTATAGTATATTGTGGATTGTTGTAGTATTCATTTAATTTGTCAACTGCATCCATTATGTTTGCAAATCCTCTTTCAACTGTGTATGTTCCAACAACTTTTCTTTGAAGTTCAATTCTTTTCCCTGTGTCTTCTGGAATAATTTCCTTTGTTGTGGTATAGTCAGTTATTACCATAGGAACACCACATGCCATGCTTTCAATCGTGCACACTCCGAATCCCTCTCCACTGTTTACTCCTATCCAGTAGTTACAATAATTATGATTCTTTTCTATTGTTAAATCATAAACAAGTCCTTTCCATTTCTTTCTTTTAATTTTGTTAATTCTTGTTATCATAAATTCATCATGAATCCAACCGACAGTTTGTTTTGGATCAACAGAAAAACCAAGTCTATACACAGTTGATTCTCTTTCTTGTATCTTAAAACTACATAATTTACCCAACCTTATTAAAATCAAACGAATAAAATATGCAAGTTCCCTGCTTACTGTATCAACTCTATACATCTTTGAAAGATTGGTCCTCTTGTCTTTTGATAAATGTCCATCTCCTTCAAGATAACCATCTATAAGTGCTTGTTGTTTATCTTTTGGAAGATAAAGCATCCATTTTGGTATTCTTTTATTTTTTGCTCCACTACCAAACATCTCTTTGAATTTTTTTCCTAACTCGACAGAATAACATCTAATGGTTCTTCTGTGTCTTGTTCTATCATGAACTTTTCCTTCTATATCAAAACATTTTTTTACAAGAGACAATAATTTTTTAGTAAGTGCTTTTTTTCTTGAGTCTTGACATAAAACAAGTCCTTCTGGTTTATTATGTTTTTGAGAAATACAACCATCTGCAAGATAATATCCATACAACCACATGAGTTCTTTGCTAACATCTTTTCTATCTTTTGTTTTTTTTATTCGTGGAATCAATAAATAATCTCCTTCTGAAAACTCTTCAATTGGTCTTTTTTCTATTTTTAATTCTTTTTTTAATTTTGCCTTTTGATATTGGTTTTCACATTTCATACCATATACTTTGTGATTTGGTGTTATTTTTACAGAAGGGTTGTAAGTAGTTTCAACTTCAAGAATATCATCATTATATTCATAAAAAATAGAATTTTCAACTCTTTGAAAAGTACCATCTATTGTTAAAACTTTGTCTCCAATCATAATATCTTTTATTTCTTTAAATCCATTTTCAGTACTGATTAATGTATTTGGAGTATAACATGTAAGTGAGAGATTCACATTGAATAAATTATAAAGTTCTGCTAATTGATCCCTTCCAAAACTCATGTGTCCTGTGAATTTAACACAATGATCAACTCCATATTTCTTAGCAAGTTCCATCAATGGATGTCCTCCTGGAGCATTTGGATTACAGTGCATCAAAGCAAGAACATCTTCTTTGTCTTTTTCAAACTCCTTAAGTGCTTTCAGAAAATCAGGCAATGCTTTTCTTGGTTGATTCTTTCCAACCCACCCCACAATGAATTTATTTTGTAAATCAACACCAAGCATATTGCTCCATTTTTCTCTTAATGAAATTTTATCTTCTATTGGTTTAAATACAGCAGTATCAACACCATGAGGTATATATTTAACATCAGGAACCCCTTCATCCTCTGCAACTTTCTTTCCAAACTTACTCATTGCAACCCTATAATCAACTGCATTCAATACTTTTGGTCCGTGTGGATGTGGTAAAGGAACACCATCAGATGGAAAATACATTATCATTTTTGAAGGTGCCCAGTATTTTCTTTGTTGATAAAGGTGAGGAACCATAAAAGTATCACACAAAATAAAGATTAAATCTGGGTTGATAATTGGAACCCATTTTCTTAATTCATTGAATCCATATTTTTCTATTTGATGTCTGGGAGGATAATTTCCTGGAATCACAGTAAAAGGAAGAGATTCTAATTCTTTTTGATTTCTTTCAAGACCATAATTTAATGTTGGATTTTCAACAGGAACTCCTCCAAATCCTAATCCAATATAATAGACTTCCCATTCTTCTCTAAGAGCAAGCCTTTTGAAAATTTCTTTACATTGAGTAGCATATCCTGTATAGAAAAAAGGACTGTCAGAAAGAACAAGTATTTTATACTTCTCCATCTTCAACCTCCTTGATTTTACTTGTGAACCTTACTTTTGTTTTTGTATCCTGAATTTCAGATATTTTTTGTTGTAAAATCTTAGAAGGACTAATCCCCATCCCACTCACAAATTCCCATTGATCTTGTGGTATTGAAACAGATATTATTTTTGATCCCATTGTATATAATTTACATATGTTATATATTTATATATTTTTGTGTTATTTTTGTGTTTTGAATAAGATTTAGATAGCAGGTAATTGAATGGATGTTAGAATTATTGCTATCTAAATCTATCACTTCAAAAGAAGTGAATATTATTTAACTCTTTTCTTTTTGAATTCTCTGAAAAATCTTTCAACCTTTTTAATGTAAGGCTCCAAATAGTTCGCAAGCAATGTTATATCTGCAATAAGCAATCCAACATGTGCTACAATTTCTGTGATGTCCCCTACAATAAGGACAACATCGTCTACTATTTTCAGAAAGTATTTTTTCAGATTGTTTAGTTTTTTTCCCATTTTTTTAATCAAAAATATCATACATTTTAGTATATATTGTTATTTTATTAACTATCATAGAAATATCACTAGGAACACCACCCGTTTCTGGATCAGCATACATTAATTCATCTTGAAATTGTTTGTCAGTTAGTATAGAAGGTATGTTATCTGAACTTGTATGTGTTGCTACAAGAATCCCATTATGGTAATATTTTATTTCTTCTTCAACAGGATCCCATTCAAAAGCAAAATCTCCATAATCATACTCATAAGTTGCATTTGTAAATGTTAATCCTGTATCTGTAGCAGTTTCATTTGCTCCATCACTAGAATAAGCATAAATTTTATTATTTCCTGCTCCATCCCCAAACCTAAATGCAATTGCACTATTATTCCCAGCAGAACCTGTTGGATCTGATAGACATCCAATACCAATATATCCCACAGTATTATATACACTCACATACAGTTGACATAACGAAAAATAATACCTTAATTTTCTTCTAAGATTATAAAATCCTCCATAAGAAATTTTACTAACAGTACCATCTGTTGTTTCTGAAACTTGTAACTTTCCTGTTGAATTCGCATTTTCAGCAGTAACCCTGCCATCACCAACAACTTCAATAACTTGCCATTCAAAAATATTATCAGTTCCTAATCCCTCGATATTTGTTACCATTTTTTTCACCTCCATCCAAATACAGTAATTTCATAATTCCCACCACTTGTTGCTTCAACTTCTGGTCTTAAATATTTAGATGGTTTATTTACAACATGCCTCATTTCTGTCGAACCAACACTGTTAGTTTCATCTAAATTGTACCAGATTGAACCTGTGCTGGATCCTTGCAGAGAAATTTCTCTGTATGAACCTGTATTGCTTACTATTTCCCATGTTATTTTTTCTACACCATATGTTGAAACATCAAAATAAGGAGAACCTGCTCCTGTTCCAGAAACAACCCAGAAATTTGTTTTTATTTTCCATATTTGATCCAATTTTGGTGCTGTATCATTAAATCCTATTCCCATTTTTAACTCACACTCTTTGTTCCAGACACGACATATCCATCGCTGTCTCTATATAATGTGAAATCAGTTGTTTTGTTTTCAGCCCATAAAGTGCCACTAACTATGTAGTTGTTTGTATTTCTGAAATAAACAAAACTTCCTCCTCCATCATAATTATAAGTTCCACTAATGATGTACCCGTCTGAATTTCTATAAATCTGTTCAGATCCTGCAACCAATCCTTCAACACGATAAATTTCATCTTGAATTCTATCTTCTGAAGTATTCAATTGGCTTGCAGGCAAGTAGTCGCCATCACTATAGTTCTGTTGAATAAATCCGATTTAAATCACCTCAAATCCCCTTGTTGATTTTTTCTTGTATACTCACTTTTTTTGATTTTATTCACCTTTAACTAAAGTATATATCTTATTCACGAGATGAAATGCTTTAATTCTCTGAATCTGTTTATCTTCATCAGCAGTTTCACTTTTATAATCCTCAATCATCTCTTTAATTTCTTTTAATCTTCCCATTTTAATCGATCGTCCAATCCACTTCAGCAGTTAGAGCCAAATTTGATGTCTTTGAAATTGCAGCGTATGTTGCTCTGTTTATCATAATTCCTGTATCAGGAGCAAATGTTGGAGTTTGAGCACTTCCTACACCATCTTTTCCATTTACAAACATTCCAATTTCTCTTAATGTACTCCCGTTTGGAACTAAACTTCCTGCTGCATTATCACCAGATCCTGTCTTAGGCATATATGCTGACCATGTTGATTTGTTTGCATCTCTTGAAGAACTTGTCATTGTTACTCTCCATGCTTCCTGTTCAAGAGAACCATCAGAAACTGTTGCTGCAGTTGATCCAACACCAAATGCCATTAATCCTGAATTTGTATTGCATTGATAGAAATCACTTTCACCAATCATCATCCCTGCTATCCAATTTTTACCCAAAGTCATAACCATGTTTCCTTTGGAAATTTCATGAACTTTATCCTCTTTAATTATTCTTTCTTTGTATTCTTGGATAGTTTCATTGGCTCTTTTTTCTTCTTCAGAAGTCATAAGAGTAATATTTCCTTTAACTCCTATACTCTCAACCATTTCCATTACCATTTTTAAATCACCTCGCTATTATATTTTTTTTGTTTTAGTACTCATAATCATAAACAGTACTTCCTGGGGTTTCTGTTTCTTCTGTAATCAATCTTATAGATTCTGGTATTGCTGTTGCACTTCCTGTTCCTAAAGCAGATACAGACCCCAGAATAATATCTGTTGCTGGAGCACCAGACCCCAGCACTCTACATGTTCTCCATGTTCCTGTTTGTTCTGATTGGTTTATGTTTGTGTCTGCAGAAACATCAGTTGTTTCTGACACAACACAACTTCCAATATCTATACTAAATGAGCCTAAAAAACTTAAATCTCCTTCTGTGACTGTTGATCTCTCAAGTCGAAGAAGGATACGATTTAATGCTGTAGCGGTACCTGGCTTTTTTAACTTTTCTATATCTTTTAAAGTATCTGATAATTTTTTAACTAATTCATTATCTGCCATTATGTAGTGTCACCCTCTCTTCCATATTCTTCTGCAACAACTCTAAGTTCTGTTTTCCAACCTTCTTCATTTATTGAATGTTTTACAGACCTTATAATAAAAACTAATTCATCAAAACCATATTTTTCATGAGTGATCCTAATTTTTTTACCTAAAGTATATCCAGTTGATCCATTAACAGTTAGCATACCTTCCCATTTTATATTTGACATAGATATTAAATTTGCTGTATACCTTTTTTTTGTTGCTTCTGAAACTGCATCAATAAAACCATCATTATCTCCTGTATAAGTTCCTTCTTCAGCAATTCTATTCCTATCTGAAGTATCCTTTATAAGTTCTTCACGAAAACCATTCTCTGCAATACTATAAATATCATAAACAAAAACAAGAATGTCTTGCGAATCATTTAAGTCACGACCACAATTTATAACAAAAAAGTTCTTTTCTTTACTTAATTCATATTTAAATGAGCATTTTAAAATGTCCTTTCCATAAGTCAAAGTATCTGTTTTTTCAGGAAGTTCTGATTTTGGTCTCCAAGTCAAATATGCATCATTATCAACATAAAACCAATGCTCTTGCCCAGCATATTCTTCTGAACTTAATCTTATAATTGTATCAAGCAATGTTTCCCAATTTACAATGACTTCTCTATTGTTTCCAGAATCATCTACAATTTCTTTTGTATTTGCTTTGATACCTCTTTCTTCTGTGTTATCCCATAATTTAAAATGAATTAAATTTGCATCAGTGGGTTCTGTTCCAGATGGTCCCAAGGCAAACTGTCTTAAAACATCACGAATAATTCTTGCTGATGTAACTTTTTGAGATCCCAATCCTGTCCCATCGTCCCACAATTCATTTCCTTCTTCATCTGTTATTCCAGACCAATCTGTTTCATCATTTTTATACCAACCAACAGCCATTCTTGTAATCAAAACATCATTGTTTGTTTTTCCTTCAAAATGAAACATTCCAGGAACATGTTCTTCATGAGGATTTGTTATTTTTCCATATATTAATGTGGATCCTGTATGCCCCCACCCACCTTCAATTTTTAGTTTGTCTCCTACTTCAAATTTATCAGCGAAATAATTATCAACATTTACTCCTGTAACTTCAAAAGAAGAAATTTTTTCTTCAGTACTTTCTTCTGTTTTTATTGTTTGGAAATTAGAAATCAAAGCACTTCCAGTAGCATAATCATCATTATAATGAACTACATTTACTTGTGGTACCCCCATCTTATACCCCTTGTACAAAACCTTTTATTTTTAATGTTGAATCATAACCTTTTATTGGATTATTTTCCAATCTTACATCTGTTGGTAAAATATAAATTCCACTTTGTGAAGAGTCTCCAGGAGGAGTTTGAATTGACATTGCTGATGTTTCTTTCCTCCATGTTTCTGTTATATAATCACCAACCAAAAATTTAGCACCAGAATTTGTGAAAAAAGGAATTATATCCTGACACAAATGTGTGCTTGTTCCTGATGAACCTTTGTATGTTGCATTTAAAGTAAATTTAGCAGATTTGAATCCTGCATTATCATGTTCAGATAAATCAAATTTACCTGGAACTGTGTTTTCTCCAACATTAAAATTTAAAGGAAATTGTATTTTACTTGCTTTTAGATCTAATGAAGATCCTGTATCCATATCATATATTTTATATCCCATTTTTAACTCACCGACATATTTAATTCTTTTGCAATATTATTTGATAATTCTCTTGAAATTTCTTCAATATTATCTAAAGTAACATTATCTGAACTAAAATCTACTGTAATATTATTAGTATTATTTACTGTTTTAGATTGAGATTTTGCTTCAGAATAAGCCTCATTTCTTAATTCCTCTGCTGTTTTCATATCAGAGTGCATATCTTCAAAAGATTGATTTATATCAGATAAAGCATCTTGTGCTTCACCAGGAGTTAATGCTGCTGGTGTAGGAAATGCTTCTTCCCCTGGGACAATTAATTTATCTAATTCTAATCCTAAAGGATTTGTATCATTCATCCTATCAATTCTATCAGCATAATCCTCAACAGACTCATAATCTTCCTCATCAGGTAAATCAATTCCATAATCATCTTCAATCATTTGATTCCATTCTTCATTGGTATCAGGAACATAAGTTTCATCGTATGTTGGTTCAGGAACCTCTGGACTAAGTTCAGATATTGCTTTCCACATACCATAAACTGTAATAAGTGCAGCAATTATAAGCCCAATTCCTGTAAGAAAACCACTTAATCCTCCTATTGCTCCAACAATTGCAGTACCTACTTCTCCAAATGCTGTTGAAATTCCTGCTATTCCTCCTCCTGCAGAAACTCCTCCTAATGCAGTTGTTATACTTCCTCCAGATACAACAACCCCTATTATTTTTGCAAATGCAATAACACCTGTTAGAATTTCAGCAACTCTTGATGCGAGAATAATTAATGCTCCCCCAACAAGAAGAAGTTTTGAATACCATTTTTTTGTTGAATTTGGCAAGTCATCCCACCAATCAAATATATCTTCAATCCAACCTATTATTTTTTCAAATAAAGGTGAAAGTATATTTATTGTTCTTATTTTAAAAATTTCCCACTTGACTCTTAATCTTGTAATCCCTAATCCCAATTTTGTATTGGCACCCATTAAATCAACATAAGATTCAAATGCACTTTTATAAAAACTTTTTATTGTATTTGCAAACTTCCTAAGTTGAAGATTTAAAACAAAAAGAGAAATACCTAATTCATTTATTTTACTCTTTGATGTTTTTAGTTGTTTATTCCATGCTTGATTCATAGAAGTAAGTTTATCTGAAACTGCTTTCTGCATAGCAGGAGTCAAATGCTCTAATTCTAATGCCTTTGTAAATCTAGAAACATCTTTTTCTGCTGTTTTTAATGATCTTTTTAAAGGAGTTGCATCTCCTTTTATTACAACTGTTAAATCTTGAAATATTCCCATTTAAAATCCTCTTCTTACTTTTTTTTCTTTGAGGCTCTTGTTCATAGCCTCTGCATCTTCAGCCATATATTTAATAAATTTAAGAGTAACATGTAAAGGGATTTCAAGTATATCAAAATAAGAGTTTGATGTTTCTTTTTGTATCAACCAAATTGCTTTCATTAAATTTTCTTCAGAGTCTACATATTCTGGATTGTAAT
>JBDGUQ010000120.1:0-5595 GCA_042215785.1 Candidatus Aenigmatarchaeota archaeon | reverse complement strand
CTCCTACTTTTTTTTTATTGATTATTCCATAAGCACTACCAACTTCAATATAAAGATCTGTAAAATCTTTTAAATTCATTTGCATAAGTTCTTCTTTACTTGTTTGACCTTCTTCTAACATTTTTAAAAGAAGTTCTGCTATTACTTCTGTGTCTATTTTGTCTTTTTTGAATTTTTTTTGTAAATCAAATAGTACTCCGGCGTCTTTTGTTTTTAATGGTTTTAATTTTACTTTAATTCCTTTAAAATCTATCTCTAAATTTTTTCCTGCAAATTTATCGAATTTTCCCATTACATTACCTCCTTAATTTATACTCCTATATATTCTCCACCTGATCCAACTAATGTTTGTATGTTTGGACTTCCTGTGGAATCCAATGCAGTACATCTTGCTGTGAAGGTTCCTTTCCCGCCACCATCATCTACATTAGCAGTATATGTAATGTTAGACATGTGCACATTCTTTAATGAAACAACTTTTTTAATACTTCCTGTGTCATCTGCATACCTTATTTGTAAGTTTCCTTTAACTTCATCACTTGTTGGTCCATAGGATTTTACACTACCTACAATACCAAATAATTCTCCTGTTCCATCTTCAATTGAATGTGTTGCACTTCCATATACAACTTCTTCAAATGTATCATCATCACTTAATATATCACAACTTACTTCTACTACTTCTGGAAAACTTGCTTTTTCGCATTGTCCTCCACCCAATAAATCTTCTTTGTCAAGAGTTTTACCTCCTCCTGTTATTTCTACTCTTTGTGCCTGCAACTGCAGACTTGAACTTTCACCTGTATCTGTTCCAGATATTGCAAGTGTAACATGTTTTGGATAAATTAACTGTGTCATATTTTCACCTCATAGTTTTTTTGGCTATTTCCTTAGCCTCTTCTTTAAATTTTTTAATAGTATCAGCCAAAGCCAAACTCCAGAAAGAAGTTCTAGGTATTCCTGGATGTGTTCCACCTTCTGCCATGAAACCCTCTCCATAATCCCCATAACCATCAGCAGGAACAAAATGATATCCTGTGATTTTTTTGACACCTCTTTCTAAAAATAAGGCTTTAGGATCAAAACAAAATACTTTCCAATATGTTCTCCCTTTTTGTTTTAACATAGGGAATGCAGCAATGCTGTCTCTTAGTCTTCCACTCTTCACATGACTTTTTAATCTAATTCTTGCTCTTTTTTTCATATACATTGCCATTTCTTTGGTCATAAATCTTGTGCTCATAATAGCACTTTTATCGAGTTCTTTTAATTTCTTTATAACCCTATTATATGATCTTCTTTCAACTTCCACTGAAATCATGTTATATCACCATTCCAAATGAAGTTGACATTTAATGTTTTAACATAAACTTTTTTTCCATCAATTGTTATAGTATCAGATTCTGATGGAGGCATGCTTTCTAATGTTAAGTCTTCCAATTCAGTTTCTAATTGGTCTTTTATATCATCAGCAATAGAATCAGCATATTCCATTTTATTTGAATAAATTGTAATCGCGAATGAAATCATAACAGTTTGATTGTTCTTTGCTCCAAAACTCTCTCTTTCCACATTGATTGAAGGCTGTCCAACAACAACAAGTGGATAATCTACCCATGTTGAACCTCTATTGTCAGGAAATGAAGAAGCAACCCATTTTTTATTTGATCTTGATTCTGGATCAGTAAGATTATCTCTAAGACAAACTAATACATTCTTAAAAGAATTCTGGCAAACTGTTTTGCTTGTTAGTGTAACCATGTTACTTCTCCGACACCATGTGTCTTATTGTTATATATATAACCCACATTTATATATTTTTGTTATTCAAGCAGCACTAAAATCAACTAAAGTCACTGTTTTGGTTGTACCACCAGAATCTGTGATTTTCATCATAATATCTCCATCATCACCAGAACCAGTTCCATCTGACTGCCAGATTACATGAGAGTTGTTATCGGGGTTGGATGGGTCAGATGACAGTGCCCTGCGGGTCACAGCCCCATTAATATCAAGTTTGGTGTCTGGGTCAGTTGAGCCGATGCCTATATTTCCAGATGACTTGCATGTTATTACTTCTGAACCTCCAGCAAATAATAACAAATGATTTCCATCAGCCCCGAATTGAACATTTTGGGATGAAGTGCTGTCATCCCGTAGTTCTATGAATGCCCTACCGTCACTGCTTTCAAACAGGGCGATTATATTGTCTGTAGTTGATTGATAAACATGTAAAATTCTGTCTGGACTCGTTGTTCCTATTCCTACATCTCCATCACTCGTAATACGCATCCTTTCGTTTGAAAGGGTGTTAGCATAGCTTCCTCCTGTGGGTTGGGTATGAAATGAAATATATGCAGCATCTGATGCTCCATCTGTTCGAGAAAAAATATGAGCCAAATGATCATCATTGGCAGTGAAACTTATAACTCCAAGCCCAGAATTTGCTCCAGCGTCAGTATGGTCAAAAACTAATTCACTAGAATTGGTAGCTGACAGTTCAAGTACATGACCAGAAATCCCAACATTTGATGCAGGACTATTTGTTCCTATTCCAACATTCCCATAAAAGGTTGAGTCCACTGAATCAGATGAATTTCCAATCTCTAAAACCCTATTAGTAGTATCCAACTTAAATAATACGGCATTTGCATCATCTGAGTCCCTTATTTTAAACTGCTCTGCTAAATCAAACAGAGCATAATTAGAATTAAAATCTAAAGTCACAGAAGTATTGAAATAAAGGTTCCCAGTAGAGTTATTAATGTGACTATGAGTTCCATCGTGGTAAATCCTCAAATCATCACCAGCACCAGTATAAAGCCCAGAACTATCTGCTTGGTTTTTTATTACACCACTGGTTACAACTGATCCATAAAAGGTTGAGTCCACTGAATCGGATGAAGTTCCAACATCCATTTCTCTATTAGAAGTATCCAACTCAAAAAGAACTGCGTCAGAGTCATCTGCGTCCCTGAAATAAATCTCCCCTGGTGTCGTGACGTAGAAATCCCCGGCGGTTACGTTGATGAAGAACTGTCCAGATGTACAGGTAAAAAATGCATTTGTACCATTGTAGTAAAATCTTGTTTCTAAACCAGAACCAGTTGCAAAACCTTCATTATCTGATTTTGATGAAAACTGCCCAGATGATTTTACTTCAGTCACATTTGTGTCACCTAAAACAACTTGATTGGAAGCATCTGGTTGTGCATTATAACCAAGGGCAACAGAATTCGAATAAATATATTGAGGTGTAACAGTATGTGTTCCTGTTCCACCATCCGTGATATTGGCGTCCTTTAACTCAAGGGTGTTAGCGTCAATTATCTCACATTGGTAAATGCTCCCATCTGAAAGGCCCGCCGGCAGGGTGTCAGTTGATGTAAACTTCAAGTTGATGTGGTTATTGGACGCTGAAAAACCATGGCCGGTTATGGTTATGCGTTCATTATCAGTGTCCACGTCACCTGATGTGAAGGTTTTAGCATTGCCAGCGTCCTCATTAAAATCGGTGAAGGCCAATCCTCCAATAGCAACATTTTTATCTCCTTCCATATACCTGCCTGTTTGCTGTCCTATACCTATGTTAAAATCCTCTACATTTTTCTGTAAAGCATATGTACCAATAGCAACACAATATCCTCCAACAATAAATTCTCCAGAAGATATACCAAAAGTGTTATTTGAAGTTCCAGCACCATATTGTTGAGAATCATATCCTAATGCTGTACAATTAGCACCAGTATTGTAGCGAAGTGCTCGGAATCCTACCCCAACGCATTTTACAGCAGAATTATATTGAAGTGCCAAATAACCAATACCTGTGCTATCATCTCCTGAATTTTCAGCACAAGCATAAGAACCAACACCAGTACAACTGTCTCCTGTATTCTTCCAAATTGCTCTTATACCAACACCAGTACTATTGTCTTTTGTGTTCTCTTCACCAGCCTCATACCCAACAACAGAAACATAAGAACCTGTATTTGTATTGAGTGCTTCATAACCAATACCTGTACATTGTGTTTGAGAGTTTCCAGCCAAATATCCAATATATGTCCAATAATTGGTTGTATCTGTCCTAATGAAATTATTAGAGTTGTATTTTATGTCTCCTCCACTAGCAAGATTTATAGAACCAAAAGTTGGATCTCCATCTGTGTGTAAATCAGATAACTGAGCATTTGCATCTGTTAAATCAGAATAATCTGAGTTTGTTAGATGGTAATATTCACTTGAAGTTCCACCTTGTAGACCTGAAAGATAGTTGTGTTCTAATGTACTTGCAAATCTTACCCAACTAGATCCATTGTAAACATAATTTATGTCTTCATCTTCAACCCAACAAGCAAAACCCTCATTAGCAGTATCAAATTCCCATGAAGTTCCATTATACTCTGCAATATTATCATCTTGCCCTGACCAATCTCCTGTACCACCAGAAGCAACAATATATCTATCACCATCACTAGGAGACAATCCTGAAGGATCTGAAACATCTTTATCTAAAACACTTTCTTGCCAATCAAGACCACCAATAAGCATATCAGCATATTCTTTTATAACAAAATGAGAATTACTTGTAGGGGTCACACCAGAAACTGTGTTACTGAATGTCCAATTTCCTGTAATTGTTACATTTCCTGTTTCCAATGTATTTATTTCAGTATCTAAATCCTCAAGTGCACCATCAACTGTTGAAGCAGAGATTATAGAATCTCCAGTGTCATCATATTTTAACTGTGTTGCATTATGTGTTAAGATACTAGAATCTAAGAAAATATGGTGTCCTCTTAAATATTCTTTAACTATTTCATGATTGTTGTCACTCATATAAACACCTTAAACTGTTACGGATCTTGTTATAACAAGTGTTGTTGCACCACTATTATTGTAAGTATCAACAACTTTACTTCCAATGGATGCACTGCTTGTTTCGACAGTTTGGACCTGATCTTTATTTGAATCCACATAATTTATTGTTGTCACAGCATCGTCTGCATTCAATATTCTTTCATTTTCATCAGGATACATAATTTGTATGCTTCCTGAAGAAACAAAATGTAAATATCCATTAGAATCTACATAAATTTCTCTGTTTTGAGCATTTGATGTGTTTGGTGCATCAACACCATAAATTCTTGTTCCCATTAATCATCACTCATTTTATCCACAGTTAATTTTCTATAAACCATAACATCATTTTGTTCCCAATCTTCAATATCTATGATTTCATAATTAACACTGTTTAATGAAATTTTATCTTTTATTGAAACACTATTCCCTGATTTCATAAACAGAGAAAAGTTTCCTTCAATTCTTTCCCCCCATTCTCTAATATCTAACTCCTCTGACTTATTAGGAGTGATTATCACTTTAAAACTACCTGTTTCAGTCCATGTTATTGTGGCATCATCATAATAACTTCCCAATGTTGAAGCGCCAGAATAATGTGTGACATAAGTTCCATACCTATCTATTACATTATTAAAATCTGTTTGCATCTGTTCTCCGAATCCCATTTTAATCTTTTTTTAGTCATTTGAAAATTTGAATTGAATTGGTCTGCCTAATGCCTTCATTTCAAAGTTA
>JBDGUQ010000109.1:15759-18208 GCA_042215785.1 Candidatus Aenigmatarchaeota archaeon | reverse complement strand
CCCGGGCTCTCGAGAGGGGGCCCGGGTTTTCTTAAACTTATAAATTCTTTCTACGAGGAGTCCCAATTATAATATATTCTGAGTCTATCCCCGCTTCCTTTACTGCTTTCATTATTGCAAATTCGTTTTTGAATTTTTCAACTACAACCATCGATTGATAATCATATACTTCAGCGTGAGGTCCGAGATCTGTATTTTCTAAAGTTCTAAGTAACTTTCTCTTTTTTGCCATATCTCTATTGTAATCTTTAGCCGTTATCTCGGTCAGGATCGTTCGAGAATTCTTTTTATTCTCAACAAGAGTTGTCTCCACAACCAACCTTCCATATTCAGATTCGAAATCATTCAAGATATCATAGAAAGCGTCCATATCTTTTGTGACAATTATAAGCCAATTTTCGTGAGTCACTACATCGTATAAAATCCCAAAACTGTCAAAATATCTCTGGATTGCCCTAACTAACTGCTCGTAGTGTTTGTTGTGCTTCGTGATGTAAATCTTGTTAAGATAAACTTCCTTTAGTCCCATATTACCCCCTTTGGTTTGAGTTGATAATTTATAATTTAATGAATAAGTAGTATTTAATGTATCCATATTATAAGTTAACACGTTTCAATAGTTTGTCAAGGGTTTTTCCCTTTTTTTCCTGTTTTTTCCTTTTTTTTCTGTTTAACGCTACCTAAACAATAATACTTTATATTAGACCACTCGGCATTTCCGAGCTGCTCTCTATTGGGTAAAAAACAAGCGTGAGTGTCTTTCTTTACATTATATGATTTTGGGTGTGGATATACAATAAAAATCGATTTACGGTTAAATTTGAGGTATCTCAGACAATGTTTACTTGATATTATAGATATTAAGCAAAACGCGGGGATTTTTCTTATCATTTCCGAAAACGTGAAAAATACCCTTAACGTGCTTATGACCATCGTTCTCAATAACGTCAGCCCGAACGAGCCCGTCAAGAACGAATTTAACTGCTGACTCAATATTATCTGGATCTCGCCTGAGTGATTTATCGTACCACTTACAGCCGAGAACAATTTGCTCCATTTTAGGCAGCACTTGAAACTCATAATAAAAAATCCCGGTATACTTTTTTTTAAGCTCTGAGTACATAATATAACTCGTTTTTGCTTTATTAAGGATTTTATTCAGGCCCGGGAACACTCCTGCTACTTCTATCTCATAATAATCAGCATCAGCGACGAGCTGCTTCAGTTCATCAAAAGGGCAGTTCTTCATCATATTCTTTCCTCTCTGGTTGAGTATTATCCATCTTCTTTTTCGCTGCATATCCGAGAGCGTCGACAGCATGTCTTGACGTCATTTCTCCTTTTTTTAAGCTCTCGAGAAATCCCCACATAATGCTCTCTTTACCGCATACTTCCTGAGCTAACCTGTATGATTCACCTTCAGGTAAGTGACCGCCGAACGGCTTCCCTGGACGATGTATCGGATATTCCGTTTTATTCTCATCATAAAAATCAATTTCAGGGTTACCCCTATAAATCGCAGCACCTGTCTTACAAATACAAGCCCTGATGTGAACAACACCATCTTCACGGTAAGCTCTAATTCCTGTGTCCATACACTTCTCGCAGTTATATGCTATTTCTATAGATTCTATTTCTCTTTCCTGCAGTTCGTAATAGACTTTCCAGATCTCATTCACTTCAGGCAATCTTTTTTGTCGGAAAGTCAGGTTGTCTATTATTTCTTCAATCATACTTTCCCACGTTCTCTTGGAGAGATTCTTGAATTTTTCATACCACAAATTGACAATTCCTCTCAATTCTTTTTCTGTCTTTCCTGTTTGGTAATTTGATTCAAGTTTTTTAACCGCTTTTACAATATCAGGTTTTTCTAACATCTATCCTCCTTCAGCAGAGGTTGTCCCAATCAACCCCGCTGTTTTTACGCATTTTTAATTCGAGTTGATCAAATTGTTCTCTCAATTTCGAGGTTGAAAGAATATTATCCTGCCAGAACTGATCTTCCTGACACCACTCTATCACTTTTCTAATTTTTTCTGGTTTCCTGTTGTCCTGCTCTCTCATTAACCGAATATGCTTTGCCCATTTTACGTAATCACATTTTTCCTGTCTCTTTAATTCCCTATAATCTGGTTTCCTATCTGTGATCTTATTCATCAATAATCTTGCTAATTCTCTATCTATTTTTTCTTGCCTTTCAAATTCTCTTTTTAACTTTCCATTCTTCTTCTGTCGGGATTCGTCAGAATCTTCGACAATAGAAGTATTCTTATCTTTATCTAATCTTATCTTATCTATAGATAGTACCGTAGGGTATCGATAGGGTATTGATAGGGTATTATTATATTTTAAGAATTCTTCTATAATCCTTTTATCCTTTACCTTTTCGAGAATTCTTGCTACAGCTTTTAACTGCATCTTATTCGGGATGATGGAGAAGGACGTCATC
>JBDGUQ010000109.1:14901-15749 GCA_042215785.1 Candidatus Aenigmatarchaeota archaeon | reverse complement strand
CATTTTTGCAGTAAATTCTTAATCCACACTATATTCTGATCCTCGAAATAGTGTATAGGTAGGGTATCAATCACTATCGATAGGGTATCATCAATGTTATCAATACCTGTCTCGAGAGCCATTCGTCTCTTTGAAATTTTATAAATTCCTGCATAATTCACACGTGAATTTGTAATAAGATAAAACCATAAAAGCTTTGCATCTTTAGGTAAACTTTCAAAATCAGGATCTGACCAAATTGCCTGTTCAATTTTTGTAAAATTCATAAGCTCTCCCTAATAAAAAAAAGAGCCCGCAGGCTGGAAGGTTACCCAAATAAATTGGGTGGTGGCTCTACCTACAGGGCTCTTTCTATTTTCTGAATATTCCACAGCGGCCTTCCATTTTAGAGCCAAAATTATAACTTGTTAAAAAGTGACGGGCGCTCAGAAAATTCATTAAGAAAGCAGAGGCGATTTTCACATAAAAAAACCTGCCAAGGTTAAAATCCCGTATGAGAGATACTGCTTGTGAGAGCTGAAATTTTTCCAAGAACCCATCACTTTTGAAATTCATTGTAATAAAATTATACATCTGTTCCAATATTTGTCAAGTGTTTTTCCTATCCCGTAAAATATGTGAGGGGTAATATAAGGGGGGTTGCTTCTTTCTTATCTTACGTGCACTTACGGTATGCTCAGGAATTTCTGTAAACGTATGTAACGTAAGGGTTTGCAGCATTCGGGTGTTTTTCGAGTGTGAATTCTAGCCATTCGATAAAAAAACAGTATATTCGGTTAAAAATAAGCGCATACGTAACTTTACGATGCTTTTCCTGTAATTTATTTCATCAATAAAAAAATCGAGGC
>JBDGUQ010000109.1:0-14891 GCA_042215785.1 Candidatus Aenigmatarchaeota archaeon | reverse complement strand
ATCAAAAAATTTTCCCAACAACTCGATTTCTTATTTTTTAGAGCTGATTTCCTAACAATAAATTCAGCGTCTTCAATTCTCAAGCACTTATTCGATGGACGGATTCGAGCCACTACATTCTCATCATCGATATCGAGAATATTTATCTTCAAATCAACCGGCTTCACATTCACGGATACATCCCATTCAGGCGGATTCGTAATAGTCCAACCTGACACTCTGGCACATTTATCTTCATCAAAAAAGCTGACTCTAACTCTATTCGAATCGACAGTATCCTGGACTGCAGAATCACTCGAATATTTTAATTCTTTTATTTTTGTCTTCAAGTAGAGATTTTCTCCGATCAATGAATCGACTATCTCAGCACGTATAACATAATTTCTCTTATCTTTTTCCCACTGCTTGACGAGGTACTCAGTTCTATATTTTATCTCATTCTCATACTGCCGATCTTCAATTCTATCTGAAATTCTATTATAAACCAAAAACAGAATAATCCCAATGAGTATTCCCCAACCGATATGCTTCTTCAAAAAACCAAAAATTACTGATTTCATTCTATCAACCTGAACGGATCTACGAATCCTACTATATTTCTATTTCTCTCTATCGGCCTCTGCTTTATAAAAGCGTTATGCTTTATAGCGTCCTGTATATTATTCGTATTCGAGCCTCCACCAGACGATCCGATTGCATATTTTGAACTAACGCAGTATTCAACGTGTGATACATTATTGCTGTCCTTACCAAAAAACACCAGGCAACCCTCATAAGGTCTCTTTACTCTGAATTTATAGAAATGATTCCATTGACCTTGCGCTGTAGGAGCGGGGCGTCCCCGAGGCAACAAGCCGACTGACTTCAGGAGCTCCCCCGTAAACCTGCTACAATCGAAACCACTCGGGTCATCTCCGCCCCACTTATACCATTTACCGATATAATGATATGCTATCCTGGTCGCCATTTGTCTTTCTGGCTTTTCTTCTAATTTAATTCTTCTCATTTTTCCCTCTTTTTCTAAATCTTTGAATAATTTCTCGCTCAATAATTCGAGCTTCCTTAATATCTCCCTCACGTACTGCCTCAATCAGACAGTTTATCAGAAATTCTATCGATTCTACTGTCAATTTTTTAGTATTTCTTTTTCATCTACGTCTTTCTTGAAATACCATCCGTTCAGCGCAAGAAAAACAGGACTCCAACCTATCTTAAAATAATCCCAAATCATTCCTGCTTGGTCTTTTGGAAATCCCTTTGTAATTCCTATTATTAGTACGAAAGCAGTTATTACCCAGCCGAAACAGATTAAGAAAAACTTTTTACTCTTGTAATCAAATGCCTTTCTCATCTAATCCTCCTTTTGACCGTTTTGCCGTCTATATAATTCAAAGAACATATCGAATTTACCAGTCAAATTCTCGAGTGCCACATTCATAGAGTCTAACCTTTTATCTATCGTATCTTTCCATCTCCCCCACATTTCCTTGTTCCGTTCTATACATTCCTTATTGTATTGTATCTGCTGTTCGAGGTTCTCTATCCTTACCCACTTGCGGACGACAAGAGAAATCGCAGTTATTATACCAATCATAATAAGATAAAGTAGCCAAGCGTCTTCTAAATGTTCCATTAAATCCATTTCATCGTCTCCTCATATTATTGTCAGATATCTGAATCATTTCGTTTCCCAAGAACCGTCTAAATACACCTTCAGAGTATCTCCACCAGTCGTATCGACAAACATCATAGGTGTTTTCGGGTGCTTTATTTCTCCTCTTATTTCAATAGAGTCTGCCCCTGTAAAACTTTTACCTCTTTCGGGATACAGCAATCCTGTTATCATTTCCCCATCTACTCTCTTTTCGGCTTTTATATTATGGGCTTGAATACCGCCTCTAAAATTTCCTCTACCATTCACATCGAGCCTATTTTTAATAGAAACCTCAAATGCCTGTATTCTATTCGCCGAAATATATGGGACAACAAGTCTTGTCAATTTCAGGGTCGCAAGTCTATCTCCTCCATATCCAGCCGCATAGATATAATTACCATCTTTTGTGATATCAACGACATAACCCATATCGGTATTTTTCCACGCTCCTATCAACTTTGGATTGCTCTTATCTCTTATATCTAACAGGGTGACTGTATTTCCATCTTCACACCCGATAAGAATATGGTCGCCTAACGGATAACAGGTTGAAGGCCAGAACAGCCAAGTTCCGTCTTTAATCTTTGAGATACCGTAGATAGAATCCGCTTTAGCCATATTTAGAATAGAAACGCTGTTATCTAGTATATTCGGAACGATACCATAATTTCCTACAATCCACATACCCTGCGGGTCTGGAGTATAGGTTGCATCTTTATAAACTCCACTCAATTTTAAGTTTTTCGGGTCTTGTATATCTATCACTAAAATCTGACTATCGTTATAAGACCCTGCATAAAGACGAGTTCCTCTGATATCTAAATCTCTGACTGTAGAAAGAGAGTCCAGAGTTATGGTATCAACTACCACAGGATTTGTCGGGTCTTTAACATCAAAGGTAGCGATAGAATTATTCCCTGCACAGGCAACAAAAGCATATCCGCCTTGAACTGCCAAACCTCTGCTGTCTGCTATTATCCCGCCTTTATATTTTCCGGCTAGACTAACATTTTCAGGTTTAGTTATATCAAGTATGATTAACTCATCTCCGCCAGAATAATAGAGGTAGTTTCCAGCCCTATCAGACGCCTTTATGTTGACTGTAAAGTCGAATGTATCTATCGGCACGGGGATATGAGAACTAATATCGCAGACAAGAACAGCCGCAGAAAATGAACAACCGACAAAAAGATAATCTCCCACAATATCCAATGTCTTTGGATTGTCCATAATAGAATCTGGAGTTTCTGCTCTAGTCATAACATCAACTTCGAACAGAGTAAAATATTCCATTTCTATATTTCCTGTCTTCGGGTTAATCGTAAGAAATTGCTCTCCTACAGATGTAAGAAATGTCCAGCCTTCATTCGATATATATTGTCTCGATGTAGGTTGTCTGCCACCTTTCCTCTCGGCTGTCAAATCCAGACAAAATAACATCAAGAGTAATAATAAAAATTTCAATTTTCTCATAGAATACCTCACCTAAAAGTTCCAAGTGCGAATTTGAAATATGACCCACTTTTCTTTTTGGCGGAGACAAACATTAAGTCCATATACTCGGTCGGGTCATAATTATAAGAACGGGTAGCATATTCTATCACAGAGTCTATATCCATATTTTCAACCCAAGCGACTTTATTGTTGAACCCCTTATAGTAAAATCTCGAGTAAACTTTCAAAGAATCTATATCGTGGGTTAATTGAAGGCAAATATGAGATATCCTTGACACAGGAATTCCTTCTACTGTAAAAGAATCTGATTCGGTATCTCCTGTCGTTATAAAAAGTGCAGAGTCCACAGAGGAATATAAGATAAAACCGACTGGGTCATCTGCTCTGGTGGACTTATAAGACTCATAATTCACATCGTGTGTCGTGGCTAACCCTGTTAAAGTTATGAATATCAATGCTGTAAAGATAAACAAAAGTTTCCGTTTCATTTAATACCTCCTGTTAAGATATTGTCTTCCATAAAAAAAGTCAACCTCCCGTGGATTTATATAATTCCATTCATCATTAACAATCCAATTAACACTTTCTTCATTTTATCCTCCCGTTTATTTAATAGTAAACTGTTGCATAAAATCTCAATTCCCAGAGATTTGCATTTCCATCTGCCCCTGAAGCCGTCCACCATATCCACTCCCAATCTGCCATCAGAATATTAGATGTGATTTTCGGACAGTCAACAGGAACGGTCGTATTGATAAGTGATTGTTCTATTGTCGGTGAGGCATTAAAAACAATCCTCAAAGTGTCATAACTTTCTGTAACAATCCCATAGCCGTATTTCAGCCAGAGGCTATCAAGTGCAATATCATCGTTGTCGTGCATACCTATCGCCTGTGCTGAATCTATTTTTAGGGAATCCCATTTCCAACCCTGTGTATAGACCGGGTAAGGTGGGTCTGGATTAGCATATTCTTTTTTGGTCTGCCCAGAAATATATTCTGTCTTCCTGAAAGCCCCACCGCCGAGCATATGTTTGAATGAGATAGATTGCGTCTTTATCTTTGCCTCTCCTGTATTAGTGTAGTCCACTATTGCCGTATCTCCCTCAACTGCCCCTTCAAATTTAATTCTTCCAGCAACATAGAGGGTATGGTCTGGAGAGCAGGATGCCGTTGCGATTCCAACATTTCCGGTTGTCTGACAAATCGTTATTCCTCTCATTGCATTAGAATATAGATGTAAATCGCCTGTCGTCCAGATTTGGTCGTTCGTTATGAAAAGGGTGTCCGTGCCAATCCTGACCTCGACTGTATCCCTTATGTAGTAACCAAACAAAATCATAGGTATCAAAAATATCAATAATTTAACTCGGTTCATCTTGTCCTCCTCGACATAAGATTTCTATATTGTTTATCGGAAGTTCTACCTGCGCCGCTTTACTCAAGGTTAAAGTGAATCCCGTCTGGTCGTAGGAGTCCACATATACCAGAGCGTCGTCTGGTGTCATAGGAGCGCTCGGAATAACTATATTCGGTATCTGGTCTGGGATTCCCTGTGCAGGATAATCTGCAAAGGAAAAACTTTCAGACTCGGAAGATAAATCCACCTGCACTCTAAACCACCAATACCCTAAATCAATGTATTCTCCTTCCTTGCTCCCATCATACCAGAGGTCATAAAACCTTGCTACCAGATGCCAAGTGTCTGCGTCATTCAATGGGTCTATTTTTATTCTGTAATTACCATCTCCGTAATCGGTTAAAAAAGAACTTCCCGTTCCCGTCTTATAGGTTGTCTGTCCTTCTGGGTAAAGTTTCGGGGTCAATCCGGGGTTATCTGTTATATTAAAGTGAAAGTATTTTACCATTTATCCCCCTTAAGGCAGAGTGCTCAAAATCTCATATCCTCTAAACTTCAAAGTTCCACGTTCCGCTGTATTTCTAATTTTCGTCTCAAAATCTCTAGAATTCATAAGTATTACCCAATAAGCATTTCCAGGTTTATCTATGTGAGGTATTATTCTTATCTTTTGATTCCAATTTAACAATCTATACAGAAATGTTTCCCAGGCGGTCGTGTTCTCATTATCAACATATTTAACTCCAATATTCATAACAAATCTATGTCCTCTCCTCTGGTCTATTAAATATCCCAAATCTGTTTCTATTACTCTTTTCGTGTCTCTCACTAACTCAAATCCTGGTTGAGGTAATTTGGTTACATCAACACCTTCAAGAGTATATTCGTATTGCATCACTCCATCTTCATCGCAGAGCTGTATTTTACAATCATCTGTTCCTAACATTGGCATACAAACCTCCTAACCCCATTTATCTTGCACCCATACTCTCGGTTTCAATTCTGTTCCCTCTTTCTCGACTAAATTCAAATGAACCATATTCATATCTTCTTCGAATGCTATCCCTACAACAATTGAGTCTTTCTGTTCGTCTAGATTCCCATCAATATCTCGTAGTTTCAATTGAATTAGATCTATAAATTCTACCTCGAGACCTAAAAACATATTTACATCAAAGCTCTCTCGAATGTATCCAAACCAATCATAATATGCTTTTCCAATAGCAGGTGCATTGAATGAATAAGCAAATCTGTTGTCTATATTGAGAATATTCGTATTTGCTTCATTGAAATTTGAAGGAAATCTTGAAAGAACTCCGTATTCCTTATAGGTATTTTCTACCTGTATCCCAGAATAATTTGCTTGTCTTCCTACTCTAAAATCCTTATCGTATAGATCTGCATCAAGTGTTATTGTATCTCGAGAATTGCCCCTTGAATAGAATATAACGTGATCTCTTTCTGGTCTGCACCATTGACATACCCCTGCAATAGCAAGTTCGTTCAAAGCTTCCCTAACACTCATCTCTGTAAAATCTGCTTCTTGCACATAGAATACTGCATCTGTAATACCAACCCAGAAGATCCTTTCATAAGTATCCCCGACTTCTGATAATCCTAAATACATTATTTGGTTATCTTTAAGCCAGGTTGATGGAGCGTGACACGCGGGATAGGTAGTCCCAGAATAACTCTGTATTTCTATATTAAAACTTGGTTCTGTATTAGCCCCATTCCAGGTAATCTCAAAAACTCTATTCTGATTTCCATCAGTATCATCTCCAAAGCAGTGCAGCTGCTCTGGAAGTGATCCACCATACCGCACACTTGAAGGATAGCTCACAATTGTTGTTTGACCCGTCTCGTTGCCGTCTGGACTCGTTCCCTTCTCGATAGCGAATTGATATTGTGTTCCGTCTACAATCGTGCTGAAAAGATAACCGCTGTATCCAGACAATCCTCTTTTCGTAGCATAATGAGCGTTCATACCTCGACAGTTAGACGAGGAATCCGTGAGTTCGGAGACCTCTACATCTCCTGCTCCACCGCCTCCTTCAATGAATTCGTGTATATAAACCTTATATTCCTGCGGAGGCACATTTTCTGCCGTGTATCGCATAAAGAAGGCATTCAGTTTATTCGCAGCAGAATCGTATATTAGCAAAGCATTGTTAGATGGAAGGTCAAAATTATATATATCCATATCTGTTATTCCTTCTGTATTGAACAGTGCCACTTCTCCAGATGTATTTCCTGTCGACAGGTCTAATTCTTTTACTGCCCATTCCGTATCTCCCAATCCATAATTTTGAGCATACATAAAATAAAAATATCTGTCGTCATTGTGGTAGCCATAATTCTTTTCTTGAAAAGAACGGGCTAAAATATATTGCACATCAGCGTCTAAATCTGTCTTGCTCTTTGCGACTATTGTCCCTGTCGGATTGTCCACGTCAAAAATAATTATTCCCTCACATATATCATACTCGCTACCCCTTATATCTGTCCCCCCACTATCTTTTAAGGTTGTTCTTCTTGCGCAGACCAATAAAATCTTATCTGGATTTCCTGACCTCTCCCACCTAAATATCTTACTTACAAATTCAGCAAGTCCAAAATACGAATCTATCCCGAAAAGATGTGTCTTACTGAATGAAATCCCGACATCATCGAAGGACACCTGATAAACTTCTGTTCCTGCAGAGGCAAAAAAATCTACACCAGAAGGTATCTGCGGTTCTACACAAGTTATCTTTCCCCCATCGCTCTGTGTAAATTGTTGAATATAAATAGCATAAGGGTCTAAACCACCGTATTCTGGGTCTTCTACATTGATCTCTCTATCTGTTATATCGATTAAAGCTTCATCAAGAAGATAACCTACAAGAGTTTCTATCTCTTTTCCTTCGTACCATCTACCCAATCTACTTACATCTTCAACATCATCTGTAACAAAGTAATCGTCCACATCACTTGTTGTCGATGGCAGATCATTAGTCACAACATCGACCTCTATTGTTTGCTGCCCGCTTTTATCAGTAAGCAGATATGTTCCATCCTCAGTAAACGATATTTCTTCTCCGCCTTCAAAAGTCAAGTAATGCATATCATCCTCGTCTTCCCCACGTTCTTCTCTCCTATAATGGAGTTCTTTCTTGCCAGGAAAACCACCTGTAATCGAATTGATATTCACTCCTGTAATAATTCTGAGTGGAGTAGCCGAAGCGTCATACACTAATTCTGCATTCCTCTTATCTAATGCAGCCTGAAAAGATACCGCTTGTATATTTATTTTCGTTCTTCTACTCCTCTTGTAACTCGATAAATCTAACTCTCCTTCAAAAATCGTAAACCAATCTGAACGGTCTCCAGAATTTGTCCACTTATATAAGTGTATTTTGAATAATGAATCCGCGTCCATAACGACCATATATCTATTGTCCTCATCAATATCGACCAACCTTTCCGCATACCAATCTGCTCCGCTGACATCATTTGTAAATCCAACATTAACTTTATCTAATTCTTTGATTCCGTGTTCCACCTGAAGGATACTCAAATATGGGTCGTCTCTCCCAACCGTTACTACATATCTCTTGCAGGGAGAGAGGCAATGACGACAGGCACTATAATCTGTCCCGGGATATCTGTCGATATAGACGGGGTTATTGGGGTCGGTGACATCAAATACGAGCATATCCGAGGTCATATTGACATAAATTCTGTTATGGTCTCTATCTTCAGTTATCTGGAGTGGATTCCCCGAACCTGTATATTGCGTCAAGTCAACTTCCGTCACTTTTGAATATGGAACAGACTCTGGAGAGGTTGCATCATAGACGAGGAGTTTCTCGTTATCTCGGTCTCCTATATACAGATAACCGGCTACATATCCTTTCCCCTGCAAAGCATTGCCAGATGGTGCAGACGTGACCTGAATGCACTCCACGGTATTATGCGTCGGTAAATCAGATTTCCTCTGGAAATGCACTTTATCCGTTCCATCACTCCAATAGATATACTCCCCATCAGGAGTCATAGCCCAATCTCCAGCCTTACTATCCCCCCAATATCTGGTATGCTCTGATAGGTCTTTATACAGAAGTGAAGACCCATTCGGTCGCAAGGCAATTAGGTAATCGGAGTCTTGGATGGGGATATAGGAATAGGCAGATTGAACCGTTGTTTTTGCAACCTCAACCAGAGAATCCGTTTCCTCGTCAACTTTGAGGAGAAGTTTCCCTCCACCTGCCTGTGTCCAACCTGAATATATCTGCAAGTCCCCATCATATCTTTCAAACATCACAGTTCCACCTTCTCCACCTATGGAAGTATAGTCTGCAACATCAACTTCACTAAAGCCCTCATATTCAAATCCATAGTCTAATGTCTTTTCTATCTTGACAGCCCAGAATCGATTTGCCTTGGAAAACAGAGAGTCGAAATATTTGTCTTCTTCAAGTAATTCAAGATTGATAGCCGAAGCTTTGAATTCGTTTAGCTTGGTTTCCAACTCACCTCGTGGACTTGGGAAACTAATCATCCTTTCTGTTATATCATATTCTGCTACCTCAGTACCATCTAACTTGTACTCAATGAGAGTGACTTTCGTCTTAGTTGGAGGGGGATGTTGATTCTTACGTAAATCAGTAAAGTCTGTAGATACAGTTTTCATCGCCTCATATCTCTCTTTTCACCAAAACGCACTATTCTCTCGTAAAAATCCTGCTTCAGGTTATCGTCCATATTCTTAATCATAACTCTTAACATCGGGTTCGGATCTGCAGAATAAAGCTCAAAATTCATCATATCGAGTAACTGCTCTGGAGTCGATATAATCTCTGCTTGATTACTCTCACTCGTTATTGGGATTGTCGGCCTGTTTGTTACAGCAGGAGTCATCATAGGCATAACTTTATTTCCTAACTTGATTCCGCCGTGTTGTAATCCGAAAAGTCCACCGAGGAAAGAAAACGTTCCTTTAGCAGCCCCACCAATACCGGGAAGATATTGCAAGAATGAAAGTGTCATATTCAGCAGAGAACTCAAAATATCAGAAGCATCTGAACCATCATCAATCAATGTACGCATCATTCCGCCGAGCTGCCTTCCTGCCTGCTGTGCGTTTATTCCTATATCTTTCGTATCTCCTTTCAGTTCTTCCATAGTAGGCCCAAACATATTCTTGGAATCTTTAATAGCATAACCCATTTTCAAATACTCAATCCTATTTCTTTGTGCAGTATTACCGAGTTCTTCTAAACGAGGACCTGCTTTACTTAACATTTCCTCTGTTGACTCATCTGTTTCATCAGCGGTTTGCTTCACTTCCCAGGCTATCCCATTCCAATGAAATTCCAATTCTTTAAGCAGTTCTATATAAGGGCTCATAACTCCCTTTTCGTCTTCTATCTGGTTAAGATATTTTTCCTTTTCCTCAATCGTTCTTTTAATATGATCATATCGCTTCTTTTCTTCCGCAGATAAATCCTCATAATTCTTTTTCTGAACTCCCAATATAGAATTAGCAGAGCCATCTACCTCTAACATTTTTTCTTTCTCTCTACGGAGGCGAACAAGGTCAGATTGAACCTGTTGTATCCCCAAACCTTTTCCCAACATCTCTCCGAAATTAGCGAATTGATCTATCATTGACAGTATAAATATCCCTACCTTCTTGAAAGCTTCTGCTATTCTGAATATGGACTCCCCAACCTGATTTACAAAACTCGGATCACTTATTTTCCTTAGCAAAGTCTTAACAGTTGGTAGTAGTTCGTTTCCATATTCGATCATTAAATTCTTAAATCTCACTCCTGTCGTTTCAACAATTCTACTCAATGATTTATTCATTTCTCCAAACGCTTTTTCCGTTGCATCTGTAGTATCACCCATATTATCGAGAATTTTCGTATACTCTTTAGACGCCTTCCCTGCGAGTGCAAGAGCAGGAGTAAGAGCACGGACATTTGGAATAAATTTTTGCCATTCTTCTATATTATTACCAACTGATCCCTTAATAGCTTTAAGGACTGCTAATATTCCCTTTTCTCTCAGAGTATCCCCAAGCTCACCCATAGAAAATCCTAAATCTTCAAAAGCTTCTCGTGACTGTTGAGAAGGGGCTGCAATTTTTGTAATAAGCATTCTTAAAGCTCGAAACGATTTCTGGGACTTAATTCCTACTTTAGTCATAGCTGCAATCGTCGATGAAAGTTCTCTTATATCTATTCCTGCTGTCGAGGCTATCGAGGCTACATATCCAATCGATTGAGCGTATTCCTCAACTTTTATCTTACCCATATCAACAGTTCTGAATAAAATATCAGTAACATCAGTAGCAGCAGATGCCTCTTTTCCATAAGCGTTAAGCAGAGTAGTTACAGCATCTCCGACAGACTCCATATCGGCAAGTCCTGCAACAGATAACTTGACAGAATGCTTCAGTACTTCAAATCCTTGAGCTCCCCTGAATCCTGCAGATTGGATCTGGTACAGAGAATCGGCCATCTCAACAGCCGACTTTCCGAGCTGATTTGACATTCCAAGCAATGATTGCGATAAATTTTGGAAGCCTTGTTCATTTTCTTTTGCAAGAGTATTTATTTCGCGCATTTTCTCTTCAAATTTCATAGCAGCCTTAACAGACTTAACCGTGAAAGCAGTCCAGGCAGCTCCAGCCATCGCAACAGCTCCTGCAGCTACCTTGCCAAAACCAATTATCGCCTGTTTACTTGTTGCTAACGCTCCAACGTATTGAGTATTGACTAATTTTAACTCTGTCCAATACGTGCCTAATCTCTTACCTACCGGCATAAATTACCCCGCTTTGAAAAGATTTTTGCGTATCCAATTTCTCTGACCTTTTGCAGTTAGATCCGACATCTTTGGAATGCCGAATTTTATTCTGTGCAGTTTATTTTTTGCTTCCATAATATTGAGCACGGCAATTAAGTCCGTGTGGATTACTTCTCTATAAGTCCCAAGCCCAATATCAATACAGGAATAGACGATATCCCAATAATCTATGATTGTGTCGGGCTCATTATCATCACCTTCATCCTGTAGTATTTTATAAAAAAATCCTTATTCTTTTCGACTATTTTTTCAACGAGTTCAAACCCCTCGTCATAGTCTACTTCCTCTAGTTTTTTGTCAACATTATCAATCCCTGCTTTTATTAGTGTTATGATATCGTCTCCTCCAATAGATTCGTTTATTGCCTTTGTAAATTCCCGTTGTTGTTCAGGGCTTAATTGCCCTGTCTCTAAATCATCAGGTGATATCTTAACATCGCCACTTGTGTCCATTACTTTAGTCAGGATTTTCTTATATATACCATCAAGAACGGGAAAGTGCTTTAACTTAAACTTACAGATATTATAATCCACATTGACTCCTTTCGTTTATTTATTCTTCCCAATCGATATATCCAAATTCCTCTCCAGCGTGAGTGTCATCCTGAATAGAGGTAATTTCGAAAGGAATTTGCATAGGTTCATCGGAAAGTTCGAATGCAAACTCTAAGTTATTCGTGAAGTGTCCTTTATACATATAAATTGTCAGGGTCTTTCCGTCTGTAAAATCTTTCGTGACAGATACAGCTGAAATCTCTGCGTCTAGTTCGTCTTTCTTTAATTTTATTCTCTTTGAGTCTACGGTGACATAATTCCCGCTTTCTACGTAAACGGTGTCTCCATCGTTAATAGCTCCACCCTCAATCAGAGATACAGTTCCTTCATCGTCCTGCACAACGTAATCAGTTCCTTCGGTATAAGATGTTCCACCGCCATTCGCAGCAGAATTCAGAACAACATTTTCAACACCATTAATATAATTATTTCCGCAGATTTTACTTACCTTATCATCATAAACGGTAAACCCAATATCGGTCGGTATCGCAGACGTCCCTGCCGAGATATCTTCAGGAGAGAGACCCGAAAGCTCTGCAATCACTAACCAATGTAAATCTACGGTTTCTCCTGTAATTACGAGCGGTTTGTAAAACATCTTTCTACCGACAGGGTTATTCGTATTCCCGTCAATAATATCAATTATTCTCTTTTCTCCTGTTATACTACCGACCTGTATTCGTCCCAAGCTTTGTCCGTTAACGCTGATAGAAAAAACGTCAACCATTACATTATCATCGTGAGGGACAGTAGCACCTGGCATTATTTACCTCTCTTTTTTGCAAGTTTTTTTTGTATTTCTACATACTCTTTTTTCAGTTTATCTATTTTATCAAGCAGTTCGTCACGCTGGTCTTCTAGACTCTTTTTCTTGGGTTTCTTTTTCTCATCAGAACCATTACTCTTATCTTTCTTATTAGCCATCAGTCCTCCTAAGTTCTCGCATTAGAATACGGCTTTATAGTTCCTTCGAATAAAAGTTCTCCTGCTCTTGCATATATATTGTCTACAAATTCCTCAGGAGCACTCTCGAATGTTTGTTTGCTGCATTCTGTATAGCATAGGATATTTCCCAATGAATTATTCTCAAGTAGCGTTTCGATATCCTGCATATACTTTATAAGGCCATTAGTGGTGTCAGTCAAGCTTTCAGAAGGCGTTGTAACTTTATGCATAACAATAATTATTCTCAATCTATACAGATAAGTCCACTGATCTTTTGCTATTCGTTGTTTTTCAGGATCAATAGGAACGAGAAAAACAGTAGGAACGTTAGGCGGCATAGCAAATGGCGGAGTAATCGTATATATCTTTTCAATCCAGGATAAATTCGCGTTCAATTCTGACACTATTTCACTTATCACATTGTTTAATGTTACCATCATAACCCCATAAAGTACGCTCTTAATATTTCTCTTATTTTTCTAACGTCACTCGGGAATATATTTAGATATGCCCTTCGTGGAATATCTGGAGCTGGTCTTTTCTGATTTGGACCATATTTCTGGTGGAAAATACCATAAGGTTCACCAGAGGAAGGGCCCCATTTTACAGTCTTTCTTGTCGTTTCGTGTGTTATGCCACGCTTCAAATATCCATTATCAGAAAGGATCTGAGGAGATCTTTGCGGATTCGGGCCTTGCCTTCTTGACTTTATAGTGGATGGGGCGAGGTCTTTCCATTTTGGACTCCCTTCCCTCGCCCCTTCCTTTTCAAATGTTTGCAAGGTTGACCTTTCAAGATGCATTCCTATTAACTTCAATGCAGGACCAGGATTACTCGCCTTAGCAATTTCCTTAGATAAATTCGCTAACAGTTTAGCGTTAGAAATCTTAATGCTCGTTCCTGGCATCTACAATATCCTCATCTTGATCCGCGTCTATACCCCAATTTTTCTCATCGTCTAGGTCAAATATCGAATGATAGCCTTCAGTCGTTGATCCAATCGAAGAAGCAATCAGAGATACACCTGTCAAGTTCAGCTCTCCCTCCTGTATTCGGCTAAGAGTATTGATAGCGATATTATAATTTATCTCTACCTTCTTTCCCTCATCTCCGAACATCGAAGGGTCTTTATCTCTAATCAGATAAAAAGCTGCAATATCAGCGGTAAACGCTTTTATTACTTCAGGAACATCGGCATCATCAAACGGTACATCGTACCGGCTGTTAAGATATAAATCTACCTCTGCTTCAGAACGGGTAATATAAGGAGCAATATAGGAATCATCTATATCGCTATCAGAAACGTTAGCCCATCTACGTCTAACGTCGGCTGCGTCGCAGTAAGACACGGTCGTGCTCGCTCAGATAGCGTTCCACCTCATCTTCATCAACGCCAAGATTTCTTGCCCGGCGTCTAATATCGATATTCCTTTCCTCCACCATCTGCTCCTCTCTCTCTTTCATAATCGAGAGAAACGTTTTTGAATTCTTAAAATCAATACAGGAGTACAGCTCTTTCGCCTCATCAAAAGTCAGAGTAATAGAATCTCCCGGCTTGTACATTTTCCCGTTCTTCTTTATTTTCCTGATAACTCGATAGGTTTTCTTTTTCTTCATTCTTTCTTTTTTCCTGTCCTCGGGTCGAGTCCTCGATTGATTCTCTTTTTTGCAACAAGCAATTCCTCGTTATTCTTCAACGGATCAGATGGTGAAGGATTTCCATCAGCTCTAACCAAAACATCAATCTTGTCCCCTTCCTTTGCAGGAAGTTTTACAATATCTCCTGGCAGATAAATCTCGCCATCTCTTTTGAAAGCTATATTTCTGTCTTCTCTTACAACATATTTCATATTATTCTCCTACGGTCAGGAATACTCTATAAAGTCCATCAGTATCTCCACCTTCAAGTAATCTCCCTAAACATGTCCCAGCTGTCATTGAGGCGTCAGGAATTCCTTTCTTGCTTGTGCCTGAGGTTGTAAAAGGTTTTCCAGGAGCTGCCACTACTGTACTTGCATCAATTTTAACTGAATCCATAACTCCATAAACAGCCAGGTATCCCCAAG
>JBDGUQ010000005.1:17349-20258 GCA_042215785.1 Candidatus Aenigmatarchaeota archaeon | reverse complement strand
TGATCTCGTCGTAGATAGTGTAGTCAGGTCTTACTAGTAAAAGTATGTCAGCCGAATTATCCATTCTTCCTTCCAACTCCGTATACTGTGTTATGTTGGAACTAACATCCAGATCCCTTGGACTTTCCAATGTTTTCACGACATTTTTCCTCTCGCTATAAAATTCCGCGAGAGCCTGTCCAAGCGTTGTCTTGCCTGAACCCGGAGGACCAGCTATCAGAATACCTTCGGCTTTCTCCTCTAACCTATTTTTCAATTTGTCGGAGACATCGTAATCGTCAAGAGTTAGCTTTACAATAGGTCTTACTATTGTTATCTCCATACCCTTACTGAAAGGAGGTTTAGCTATAACTATCCTATACCTCCCAAGCTGTATTACTTCGGCTCCCTTCTTACTTATCTCTGTTTGGGCATCATCTCTCTGTCTTGAAACCTGAATAATATTCCTGGAAAATCTTTCCATAGCTTCCCTGTCCATTTCCACTTCTTCGAGCTCTTCAAGTTCAAAATTACCCGGTTCACCCCTCTTAGCGTGAGGAACGGAACCGTCCTTGAGATGAATACTCATCGTATCTTCAGTAAAATATTTTTCGAACAGAAGCTTTTCTTCTTCTTTCTCCTTTTCTATAAATACTACTTCCAAACCTTCTGCTTTACCTACTTCTGCCTGCACAAGATCAGCTGTATACAAAACAGCATCATGTTCTTCTGCTGCATCTCTGATCAAAGCATCAATACGGCCCTTCTTAGCAAGCCTTATCTCTTCCATCGTGGGCCTTCTTCCAGTATGAGTTATCTTAATATTTTTATTTTCGGCCAATTCTCTCAGCCTTTTTACTTCGTCCAAACCTTCGAAACCAACTTCAAGACCTCTGTTGGCCTGAGATTGTAGTTCATCAAGAACCATCTCGGGTATAATAATCTCTACATTATCTATCTTACCTTCTTCAATGAATTCCGAAAGTTTATTATCTATAACTACCGATGTATCCGGTAGAATTCTTTTTTCAAATTTATCTTTTGTCACAAAATCACCTATATTTATCTATTGATAATAAATCAATGAGAAATAATCTTATCTCATAATTAATTTTTATCGTGTTTTCTTTTTATCTACCTTAAATGAAACACCAACACTTATAAACCTTTGTTTAAAAAATCCACCAGTTCTCTATGACTCTCCAAAACCAAGTCGGCGCCCATCAATTTATCTTCAGGTAGGTAGGTTGCAACTGCCACACACTTCAACCCTGCTCTCTTGGCCGATTCAATACCCAATGGGGCATTTTCAATGACCAATATATTTTTCTTTTTCATATCCAATTTCTCAATAGATCTTGTATATGGATCGGGGGAAGGTTTACTCTCTTCAGTATCTTCTCCTGCGACAACGACATCAAAACAGTTTTCAAAATATTCCTCAATCACCTCATCCACGAACTGTCTAGTTGACCCCGATACTACTCCCAACATGTACTTTTCCTTGATCTTGGGCAATAATTCAACAGTTCTCGGAAAAATCTCTATCTGCAAATTTCTCTCAGTTAATTCTGTCTTTTTCCTTCCAATTTTCTTCACTTCTTCTGGAGCGGTATCCTCGTTCAGCATATCCAGAACTTCTTCTATTGTCCTCTTCTGATTCATGCCTTCCATCTCGTAAAACAACTTTCTGTCGACCTCTAAACCGGAGTTTTCAAAGGCTTTTTGCCATGCAATAGCATGAAAGGGCATCGAATTTACCAGAACTCCATCCATGTCGAATACTATAGCTTTTATATCGGAAAATATATCGTCATTATTTGTCATAATCTTTAGAATATTCGACTAGGTTTTAAAAATTTTCGACTTTAGAATTATCTTTGAATAATGACAACGCTTTTTAAATTTTCTATGCTATAATTCAGGTTTTCAAAGATATATCTCCCTCAAAAGAAATGCTTTTTACTAAAGAAAATCTATTAATTTTTGGTGAGAATATGCTGGAAATTAACCCGGAGGAGGGATTGAGATGTCCCGAATGCAATGGGAAAATGATAGAAAAACAGGACGATGGGAGAAATATCCTATTGGTCTGCAGAGACTGTGATCTAGTATTGGAAGATCGGTTGACTATACTGGGACAAAATATCATTTATTAAGGCTTATAAAATTCAAAAAGAAAAGACAAGTATATGGTCAGATATAGCTCACTCATAAAAAAGTCATTTTCCACATATACAAAAAATCCCATTATCGTAATACCATACATGGTAATGGGTGTCCTCTCTTTCATTATATACTACATTCAAAATTTTGGGATGTTATCCGGAAATTTTTCTACAATATTATTTCAAGCCTCCACCCTCCTGTTGTTCATAATATTGGAGTGTGGAGCAATGGGCATGGTCGTTAAAACAGCTATCAAAGGTAATGGTGATCTAAATAATTTCAGAAGAGCTATTGAAAACAAATGGATAGATTATCTGGGTGGTACGTTAATGGTATTGGCTATCATATCTCTTGGAATCTTCCCAATTATAGTATATCAAACATTGAAAGTAACTTTTCTGAATATATTGTCAATAGTGGGTATTGCATATATCTCTATTTCTATTTTCTTGTTCATGTTCTACAAGCAGGCTGTACTAATAGATGATAAATCTCCATTTGGTTGTCTTGAAAGAAGTGCTAATATTGTAAGGGGAAATATTTTGGAAGTTCTAATTTATATCTTATTGTTATCATTTCTAAGTATTTTGATTTCGCTGCCAACAATCTTCCCATCTGCCTTAAGTGTTTTTAATCCAGAAGTTCAGATACTGGTACCTCTTGGACTTCTAATAACACTTACCCTTTCGCCAATAGTGAGCCTTTATAGTGTTTTATTTTACCTGGAAGTGAAATAATTACTTTATATCGGCCACGTCCCC
>JBDGUQ010000005.1:11351-17339 GCA_042215785.1 Candidatus Aenigmatarchaeota archaeon | reverse complement strand
GAATCCTCTTTCTTCTTGCTTCCTTCTGATTCGGGAGATTCCGTTATTATTCCTATATTCAACTTCTTCTCCAATTTTTTTGCTATTTTAATAGACGGTTTCATATCTCCTCTCTCTATTTTGGCAAGTACGCTTTCCTTGATATTTAATCTCTCCGCAAGCTCCTTTCTCTTCAATTCCATCCCTTCTCTGGCATCTTTAACTATATCGGAATAATCTCTCTTAATTTCCTTATCGGACTCCGGTATGATTTCTTTCTTTTTCTTCTTTGTCCTTACTTTACTATTAGAAGGGGAAGATTTCACTATTCCAAGTTTAGCACATTCTTCACACACAGTAAGTATACTACCTTCGATTTCGGCCTTCTTTTTGGCGTTCGGTTTACCGCAAATCTCACAATCTGCCATGTTTTGACCTTTTCCAAAAATGTTAAGATATGTTTCCTTAGAACTAATAATAAATGTTTTATCCAGATATAAAAAGACTTATCTATTCGAAAATATATTCTGGATTTAATCCTCCATCCTCTAATGTCTTACTGACTTTATCGAGATATTTTGGACTTCCATTATACTGTTCTACAGCCTTATCCCATCCTTCAAAACCACGTATCCTCCCCAATTTATCATGCAAAAGGCCTTTGTGGTTTAACCAAAATATGCCACCATATACACTATCTTCAGGAGTCATTCCAGTATTATTGTAATTCCACTCGCCATCTATCCTAACGCCTTTTTTCTTTCCCTGAAACCTTTCCTGGACCTCTTCTGGAATTCCTGATTCAGATCCAGCCTTCAAAACTGATAAAGCGTCTCCATCGCTCGCTATCTGCATTGGATCGTATTTGAATACATTATCTTCGTGTTCTTTAGATCCTGACTCAACAACTATCCTAGCCTTGGGAATATTCGGATTAAGTTTTTCGTAACCAGGAATTTCTTCAAATTCCTCGTTCCACTTTGTAGTATATTTTCTGATAAGATCATCGTACGCATCCACGTGATCAAATTCATCTATAGAAAACAGTTTGTTATCTGATCCTTTACCGCTCCCCTCCACTTTTTTATCGCTCTTGGATGGGTGGAGTACTATACTTTCCTCGGCCGAAGGCGGGTTACCTATGAAGTCAATAGCTGTAACTCCAACTAGTGTTGCCAAGAACTTTTTGAGGAAATCTCGCCTGCTCAATTTTTTGGGAAACATGTTTTCTAATATTGCATGAAAAATTATATAAATGTTACCTAAAAGTAGTAAAACTCACTCCTCAATAGATTTTAATAATTATGGATTAAAATAAACTATATGTCCTCGGAAAAAATCGAAAAGTATAGAACCAAGAGAGATATGGAAGTTATAGAGAATCGAATTAATGGTAAGAGTATCCTGGACGCCGGTGGTGGTGATGGAAGAATTGCAATCTCTCTGGCGAAGAAGGGATACGATGTAACCCTAATTGATACAGATGAAGAAAGGTTGGAGGAAGCCAGAGAAAGAGCCGAAGATGAGAATGTGGATATAGAAGTGAAGGAAGAAGATATTAAAGATTTGGATTTCCCACAGGAAAGTTTTGATACTGTAATTGCGATGAGAGATGTTTTGAACTACTGTGGAAAGGAATATGAAAAGGCTTTTGCAGAACTTGTGAGAGTATGTAAGGAAAATGGTAAGATAATAGTTTCATGCGGAAGTAAGTATGGGTATCTACTGAAGAATCAGGATATAGATTTTTTATACAATATTATAGTTGAGGGTGAGGAATTTGAATCGGCGGATGGTTTCACATTCAAGGCCCTTACTATGGACGATTTAGAAAATCTATTCAAAAAATATGACATAACTCTCGTTAACAGATCTGGTGATTCGATAATAGTGCAGGTTATGGGAGGGAGCGAAGAGGAAGACATTGATATGGAAAGGGTGGAGCAATTGGATGAAATTCTATCAAACAAGGATGAAATGTTGGATTTCTTCGATCATATTATAGTTGTCGGTAGGAAGGAAAAATATATCAACTTTTGATATTAAAATCAAAGACATCTCGCTTATAATATCTACTTCCAAAGAACTTTTAATCTACTGAAAGTATTTTTTCTATATGTCCTATCAAGTAGAAATTAAGGAACCTACAGAAAGGAAAATCAAAAACAAAACAAGTCTAAAACAGATAGATAAATTGAAAAAATATCCAGATAAATACGGAGACTTTAAGAGATAAACTGGGTGGTTTGTGGCAATCCAAAATAGGAAAATACAGGATTAAGAGGCATTCCAAACACCTATTGAAAACAAGGTTTGAATCTATTTAAAAATAACCTATAGGGAGATTTTTCTCTTCAAAATTATTCCTCTAAAACATTTTGATTTGGGACGATTTTTGTAAGGTGAAGATATATGAATTGGGATTATATTTGAAATAAATTTTTTATATTGTCTAAAACAAATTTGATCTATGAAACTTAAGGTCCCTGAATCCATGGAGGAAAAGCTAGAAAACATGGAGGCGACAGATAAAGAAAGGTTAAAGAAAAAACTCAATGAAATAGATCAGAAAATATCTGAACTTGGGATCGAACCGGGAAAAGTGATTGAGAAAAGACTGAAAGGACCTTTGCATCCCCTGCTCCAGCAGAGGGTGGGAGATTGGCGACTCTGGTTTAAGGAAGATAGAGAAAAAGGAATTCTTTGGCTGGAAGCTGTAAAGCGAAAGGAAGAAGCCGAAAAATACTATTGAAACTTGAAGTCACAGATCTTTTTTGACTTCTTTCCAGGACTTGCTTTTTTCCTCTTTAATTTCATTTTCACTCTGCCTAATTTGTTTCATCACTTCTTCATCCTTCAGGGTTTCAAGTGTAGCTTCCCATTCACTTATCTCTTTCTTCATCCTCTCAAAGCCTTTTTCCATTTCTTCGAAATCTTTCTTTGGGACTTTAACAATTTCAGGCATTCCAATCACCTATTGAAAACAAGGTTTGAATCTATTTAAAAATAAGGTTTAATCGACTCAACGGAGTCTTGAACAAAATTCACTTCTCCCAAGCTTCAATTAAATCACTGTTTAAGAAGGCTCCATTTCTTTATTGGCCTATCAAAATCTTTAAATAATTGGAAATTTTCAAAATATTTAGTGTTTGAGATGAAAATGAGTGGTAACCTGATCCATTGAAGGAAACAATTTAAATAGACTCAAATCTAATTTTCTACAAAAAGTTAAAAACTTTAATGATATTAGAATAAAAAACGTAATAAAGTGCTGATAATATGGGAGAATACAATCCGCAAGAACTCGAGAAAAATATACTGGAATTCTGGAAACAGAATAATATTTTCCAGAAGGTGATGGAGAAAAATTCTGATAACGATGAAAGGTTTTCATTCTTCGATGGTCCCATGACAGCCAACAACGCGATGGGGGTTCATCATGCATGGGGAAGGACTTACAAAGATCTATTTCTAAGATACAAGGGAATGAAGGGATACCATACAAGAAGGCAGAATGGATTTGACTGCCAGGGATTATGGGTTGAAGTAGAGGTCGAGAAACAACTGGATTTCAGATCGAAGAAGGATATCGAGAAATATGGTATAAAGGATTTCGTGGAGAAATGCAAAGAAAGAGTCTATAACATGGCAGATAAGATAAAGGAAGACTCTATAAGGCTTGGTATGTGGATGGACTGGGATAATTCATATTTCACAATGAGTGATAGGAACAATGAACATAACTGGCACTTCCTTAAATATTGTTATGATCAGGGTTGGATTTACAAGGGTAGAGATGTGGTTCCCTGGTGTCCGAGGTGCTCCACGGCAATATCGAACCACGAAATCGCTACTGAGGGTTATAAGGAAGTTACCGACAAGGCCATATTTATGAAATTCCCAATTAAAGGAAGAAAAAACGAATATTTCTTGGTATGGACGACAACACCGTGGACAGTCCTGGCAGATGTTGCACTCGCAGTAGATCCAAATCTCACTTATGTGAAGGCTGAAGAAAGTGGTGAAATATATATATTATCTGAAAAATGTTTGGATGAACTCAAAGGAGATTACGAGATCCTGGAAAAATTCAGGGGTGAAGAACTTCTCGGAATGAATTATATAATGCCATATAAGGATTTAGAACCACAGAAAGGCGTTGAACACAAAGTAGTCGAGTGGGGTGAAGTAGGTGCAGAAGAGGGAACGGGAATAGTCCACATAGCGCCTGGTTGTGGACCTGAAGACTACCAACTCGGCAAAGAAAAGGATCTCAAGGCAATATCTCCTCTCGATGAATACGGCAAATACAAAGAAGGATATGGCTGGTTAACGGGATTATATGCAAATAATGCGAACTCAAATGTAATAGAAGAATTGCAGAATAAAGGTTTCATGTACAAAGTCGAAGATTACACACATTCTTACCCACACTGCTGGAGATGCGATACTCCATTAGTTTTCAGGTTGGTGGACGAGTGGTTTATAGATGTAGATGAAATAAGGCCAAAACTAATAGAAGAAACCAAAAAGGTTAACTGGAATCCACCTCACGGAGAAGACAGAATGCTCGATTGGTTAAATAATATGGATGACTGGATGATATCCAAAAAAAGGTACTGGGGACTCCCATTACCGTTCTGGAAATGTAAAAACGGCCACATGGAAGTTATAGGTTCCATGGAAGAACTAAAGGAAAAGGCAATTAAAGGTATAGATCAACTCGAAGAATTACATAAACCCTGGATAGATAACGTTACCCTGAAATGTCCTGAATGTGGTGAAGATATGGAAAGGGTAAAGGATGTTGGAACTCCGTGGTTAGATGCAGGAATAATGTCATTCTCCACACTAAATTATCTGCACAATAAAGGATACTGGGAAAAGTGGTTCCCGGCAGACTTCATAACAGAATGTGGACCGGGACAATACAAGAATTGGTTCTATGCCATGCTGTTCATGTCAACAGTTCTAGAGGGTCAAGCTCCTTACAAAAATGTATTGGCACACGAGCTCGTGTTCGATGAAAATGGAGAAGAAATGCACAAGAGCAAAGGCAACGACATAAAGGCTCAAGAAGCATTGGAAAATATGGGAGCAGACGTCATGAGATGGATATATAGTAACCAGAACCCGAATATAACGTTGAATTTTGGATACTCCTTGGCAAATGAAATGTGGAGAAAATTAAACATATTCTATAACCTCGTGAAATATTTAGAAACCTATTCTGAAGCAAATAACTTCGTACCCTCGCAGCCCGAACCCGAACAAGATTTGAACAAATGGATATTATCCAAGGTGGAGAGTCTGAAGAAAGGTGTTACAAAAGAAATAGATAATTATAATCCACACCTGGCTGCGCAGAAACTGCAGGAATTTTTCCTGAATGATCTCTCAAGGTTCTATGGTCAATCGATAAGAAAACATATTAAACCTTACAGGGATTCGAAAGAAAAAGAAGAAATATTAAATACATTTTACTATGTGAATTTTGAGACCGTAAAATTACTTGCACCATTCATTCCTTTTGTAACCGAATCTCTTTATCAGGACTTCTTTAAGGATCATGAAGATCCTGAATCAGTACATCTATGTGAGTGGCCCAAATGGGAGGAAGAAATGATAAACAAAAATCTCGAAGAACGTATGGAAATAATACAAAGGGTTGTTGAAGCCGGGAATTCCGCCAGGCAGCAAGAAAATATAGGCCTGAGGTACCCCATAAAGAAAGTTGTAATTGGAGGAGAGGAAGAAGTATAAGAATCCGTGGAAAAATCCACCGATATACTGAAGGAAATGTTAAATGTCAAAGAGGTTGAAGTCGGGGAAGTCGAGGTTCACCACACGATAAAGTTAAACTATTCACAAATAGGGCCCAAGTTCGGAAGCGATGAAAAGAAAATAGAAAAGTTGTTGGACGATAAAGATGATGAAAAATTATTCGAAGAATTCGAACAAAACGGGAAAATAACACTGGGTGAATTCGAACTTAAAGGCGGGGATATA
>JBDGUQ010000005.1:2447-11341 GCA_042215785.1 Candidatus Aenigmatarchaeota archaeon | reverse complement strand
GGAAGGTGCACCCGAAGAACTCACAGGAAAAAGCTTCCATAATGGTATAATATATTTGGAAATAGGAAAGGGAGAAGATCTCAAGGAAGAAAGAGAAATAAGGGACTTGATAAGACAAGTGCAAAAATTAAGGAAGGAAATGGGTTTCAATGTAGGAGAAAAGATAGATATTGTCTTCTCCGGAGAAAAAGAAAAAATAGGAAATTGGAAAAATGACATAAAAAAGGAAACTGGTGCTCATTCGATAAGTTTTGGAAAAGTGGCAGGAAAAGAAATTGAATTCGGAGATAGAAATATTAGAATTTCTCTGGAAAAATAAATTCAATCAAAATTTGTGGTTAATATGGATATTGATTTAGATGATCTATTGAAGTTAGCAGATAGAATTGAAGAGAAAAAAATAAAAGAAAAAACAAAGGAATTTTTAAAGGATCCAAAGTTAACAAATAAGGAACTGGATTACGAAGTTTCTGATTTGGAAAAAATTCCTTCCTGGATAGGTGCCCACCATTCATATGAAGGTGGATTGATAGAACATATTTATTCTGTGGTGAAACTAACTATTAAGATGAGTGAAGTTCTGGAGGAAGTATATGAAAGAAAAATAAACAAAGACCACCTGATCGCTGGAGCTCTTTTACATGACATAACAAAAGTTTTTATTCTCAAGGAAAGGAGGAAAGGATACTCTATAAATGACCATCTTTTAGACCACTCACTCTGGGCTGCATGTGAACTGTATTCGAGAGGTTTTCCAGAAGAAGTAATAGAAATAGTCTCAGGGCATGGTGGTGAATTCTCCGAACCTAACCCATTAACTATCGAATCTACCATATTACAATTGGCAGATGATTTGGATGCTACATCTGAAAGTATGGATAAAGAAGATCTTTTCTACGTTTTGGAGGAGGAGTTGTAGTGAACAAAGAATTGGAAGAACAATACAAGCTAGCCAAAAATATTTTAGATGATATAGAAGGGGGTATATCAATCGTCTTCCATGGGGATGGTGATGGAGTAACGTCTGCAGTCCAGGTTTCAAAATATCTCGAGAATGCCGGGAAGGAAGTGATTCTGGTAGAACCCAACGACAAAGCCGGCATCTACCTTTCAAATGAACTAATAGAGAGAGTAAAGGAAGCCGAAAACATAGTATTTGTTGATTTGGCAATAGACCAGACAGGGGTTCCCGAAAAGATACACGATGAAAACGTACTGGTGATAGATCACCACACAATAGACGAGGATTTAAATGAAAGGGAGAATTTTACACATATCAACCCCAGATTCTATAATTCGAACCTCTATCTGCCCGCTGCGTACCTCTGCTACAGAATTTTAAATGAAGAAAAATTCTTATGGATAGCTGGAATGGGTGTAGTAAGTGATTACGGTGTTAAAGATTGTCAAGATTTGATGAAGGAATTGGAAGAAAGGCATCCAGAATTGGTAGAAAAAGGACTAACACAGGAAAAGTCCCAGGAAAGTAAGATAGGTTTCTATTCAAAATTAATAAATTCTGCAAAAGGTGTAAAGGGAAATAAAGGCCTTAAAGAGGCTTACAATATCCTACACGATTGTGAAGATCACAAAGATATAATGTCCGGGAGACTCATAAAATACCACGAAAAATTTGAAGGAGAGTTAAAAAGGTTAATAGATGATTTTGAAAAAAATGCAACCCATTATTCGAAAAGTAACTCATACGTGTATAAAATAGATAGTAAATACAGGATTTCTTCTACCTTAAGCACTGTCATGTCAGAAAGGAAACCAGGCTCTATTATATTTGTTTTAAGGGAAAATAGTTCACTCCAACTAAATGTTAGATGTCAAACAGATAGAACGGATGTAAGCAAACTGGTGAAAGAACTTGTAGAAGGAATTGGAAAGGGTGGTGGACATCCAAATGCAGCAGGTGGGAAAATTCCAGAAAGCAACAAAGAAAGATTTATGAACAGATTAAAAGAAAAATTGGATTTGCACAGTTTCAATTAAATTTTTCTGGCTACCACGAATGCATGATCCTTTTCGAAGGGGTCTAGCTTCTTCCAATCCAATACTTGGAAATTATCATTTTTTAACTTCCCTATCTCTTCTTTGAAAATTTCTTTAGGATTTTTGGTAACATCAACGCTCCTTGATTTTATAGCAAACATCAAAAACCCACCCTTTTTCAAGAACATATCTGCATTTCTTAAAGCAACTTCGGTTGCATCGGGCTGAGCAATGTCCACATAAAGAATATCAACATCTCCAACCCAGAGGTAATCATTGGGTTTCCGTGCGTCCCCCAATTCAGGAACCATATTCTTCCTATTTTCACAGACTTTCAGCAAATCTCTGACAGCTCTTTCAGAAAATTCAATACAGTAAACCAATCCATTTTCACCCACCAAATCAGAAACAAAAGAAGGTGTGTAACCTTGAGCAGCACCCAAGTACAATACTTCATCATCTCTCCTGATGGGCATCTTATCTATACCAGTTTTTATAGAAGCGGCCAATTTTGATCTGTTTGGATCCCACATTCTATACTCTTCATTGTCCTTCTTGACAGTCTTCTCACCATGACTTCTGTAGCCAGATTTAACACTTCTTGTTGCCAATTTGCCATCAACCTTATAAACTCCTATATAATCCGTTTTATCAATTTTCATTTCAATCCCTCTCCTTTATTCCATTAATTTTCTCTTCTAGTTCTTTCTCATACTTATCTCCTTTGAATTCCTGTGTATAGAAATCCGTCCTTGCGGCCATCATCAACTTAGAAGCTATAGCCCTGGCAACTTTTCCTTTGTTTGAATCTGATGCATTCTGAACATGCGGATGTTTATATAAAACTCCATATTTGGGCGGTTTACCTTTCCCCTTCATGTGTCTAAATAATGCTTTTTCAGCACCTAATAATTGTATTGTTGATGAAGGCATTTTCGCTAGATCTTCCAGAGAACCAGCTATCGATATTAACTGGGCAGCTAGTTGTGGTCCAGCTATATGTGTAACGTTTGGAGCCACTGAAGACATCTCAGATTTCAAATATTCTGATACCTCGTTTCCCAGATCAAATATTCTCTTGGTTTCTTCCGCATATTTCCTCAACATCTCCGTATCGATATTCTCAAGGTCTATCCCCATACTTTTAGAAAAATCTTCGTGATCCTCTCTCTTAGGTTTCTCGGAAACAATCTCCGCAAATCTTTCGTTATTATCTATTTCGGATTCCAATTCAGGAAAATACAATGCATACCACTCTCTCAACCTCTCAGAAAATCTATTACTTATATCTCCGATATCTTCCAAGGCAGAAACGGCCTGTCCCATTACTTTGTCCTTCTTAACGGAAACCTTTATCTGACTCTTCGTGTTGTAAATACTGTATTTCGAAAGGAAATCTCTGAATTCTTTCTTATTCTCCACAAAGCCATACTTTAAGGCCAATTCCTCTATATTTTTATTGACATACACTTTACCAGGATTGTTCCTTTTCACATTTACTTCATTGCCTTCCAAACCCAGAGGATATTCTGTATGTATCTCGCTACCTTTAATGCCTCTCAACATTTCACTGACTTCACTTACTTTCTTACCATCCTGCAAATCGTTCAATTTATTTGAAATCTTTTCGGGATTTTGGGAAAATAGAGAATGACCTATAACATTATCTTCTTCATCCAATAAGAAAACACCTATCATACAACCTGAAAGATAATATACCATTTTATCACCCATTATCTATATTTTTTAAGACTTAAAACATTTAAAACTAATAATGCACCATAGAAATATTAAGGTGAATTAATGAAAGGTGTCACGCAAATTGTCGGGGCCATTTTACTAATTTTGATAGCTATCGGTGGGGCTGTGGCAGTCCTTACCTGGACACGGGTAACCACTAGAAATTATATGAATGAAAGTGAGGAACAAATCGATGAAGATATACAATCTTCGAAGGCGGCCTTTGTAATATATAATCTTACATCAAACGATATAACAATAAAGAATATAGGTAAAACCGATCTAAAGATAGATTCCTTCCAAGTATATGTAAATAATAGCAGGGAAACCATAACCAGTTATTCCAAGACCGGTAAAATAGGTCCGTCAGAAAATGTAACGCTCACAGTAACTACAGATCTAAAAGCCAAAATTTACGATGTAGAAGTAACGGGTCAATACGGATTAATAGATGGAGTATTATCTAACACAATAAATTGGTAATAGTCAGATAAGAGAGGATTTACACTCTTTTGTTTTGAGATTTTCTATATCCCTAGAACCTGTAAGAAACATAACCATTTTTAGTTCTTCTATTATATTTTTCAACTTCTCTTCAACCTTATATTGTGAAATGGTCGCCGGTTCAAGTAGAGGTAATGCCATACCAGCAATATCAGCCCCTAAAATTATAGACTTTGCTATATCCATACCATTCCTGATTCCGCCCGAAGAAATCAAAGGAATATTAACCGAATCTCTCAGATTTATAAGTGACTGAGTAGTGGGTATTCCCCATTCTTCCAAGGACTTCGGAACCCTTTTCTTATACCTCATTTTCTCTATTTTAATCCAGTTGGTTCCACCTGCACCTTGTATATCTATAGCCGCAATTCCGGCATTTTCAAATTTTCTGGCAGTTTCAGAAGAAAAGCCAAAACCCACCTCCTTTGCTATTATGGGAAAATCAACATTTTCACATATTTCACTTATTTTCGGAATTATGTTCGTAAAATCAACATCACCGTCCTCTTGAAATAATTCTTGGGCTGGATTAAAATGCAAAGCTAATGCATCAGCTTCTATCATTTCCTTCGCTTCTATTACTTCATCCACACCATAACCGTCATTTAACTGGCCAACTCCCAAATTACCTATCAAAAATATGGAGGGAGCCTCATTCCTCACTTTAAATGTATCAGCTAAATTCGGATTTTCAATTGCTATTCTCTGGCTACCAACACCCATAGAAATACCCAAATTTTCGGCTGCCTGTGAAAGATTCTTATTGATAGATTTAGCTCTTTCGGTTCCACCAACCATGCCAGAAATATTGATCGGGAAATCTAATTTATTTCCCAGAAACTGTGTAGACATATCAATGTCGTCAAAATTGATTCCCGGAGACGCTGCATGATTCAATTCGTATTTTTCAAATCCAGTAGTCTTTTTTTCAAAGCTAACATCTTCTTCCAAACATAATTTCAAATGATCCTTCTTTCTATCCTTCATTCAAAGTACCTCGGAAACTAATATTGGTGCGGGGAGCCGGATTCGAACCGACGAAGGCACTAAGCCACCAGATGTCTTAATCATCCTAAGAAGTCTTAACTCAAGAAAAATCTTGAGTCTGGCCCCTTTAGCCACTCCGTCGAAACATAGGAATCTTGGCCATTCCCAAAGTCAGAGATACCTCACTCAGACTTTCTTGGGTACCCCCGCAACCTGTTTATTTCAAATGATCACTCGATCTTATCGAGTTCTCTTCTTAATTCACTGAGCTCAGATCTCAAGTCCGTCATATAATTTTCAACTTCGTTTTTAGTCTCCTCTTCAGGAATTATTTCATCAGCTCCTTCCGGTCTTATGAACTGTTCATCCAATGATATCAATGAATCGGTAACATCTGCAATAGCTTCCTTGAAAGTGTTCATTGTATTGCCTTTCAAATCATCTATGTTGACTAGGAGATTTAGAAGTTTTTTCAATGATTTAAGAGTTTTCCTTATCTCACCTAATTGTTCAAGGACCTCTTTATATCTATCGATCTTTATGAACAATGGCGCGGAGGCCGGGGCCTCAAAATCTACTTTATTTCTGTCAGGCATTCTCCTTACTGCTTCACTTCCATAACCTTCATTCTGTGATCTTTTGGATCTTTGTATATTTTGTGGTGAAGGAGTTTTCTGGACGTTCTGTGGTCTAACCTGTACTTTCTGGGGTCTTCTATTGTTAGTTTCCTCCCGAGTTCTTTGAGATTGTGGTGCAGGTAAAGGTTCGTCCGGTTCAACGAAGTCCTGCGGTTCATTCGTATCCTGCTTAGACTCGATCTGTTTCTTCAGCTCTTTCAGCTCTTTCTCATCGGAATCCTCTGAGCCTTTTTTATCTTTATTCCAAAACATGCAATCATCCTAATCTAAATATTAGTTACTATTATTTAAAACTTAACAACAATAATTTAAAATTCAAATACAATAAGTGTATGCATGAGAAAAAGATTTTTCAGTTTTTTAAAAACAAAAGAAAATATACTCATCTTTGCGATAACACTGGGAATCCTGATGATGTCTCTGGGAATCTACATCATGGGAGCGAAAATACATCCATTCTTGGGCAGTAGAATAATCATAATAGGTTCGGGATTATTTTACATAGGCGTGGTAATCCTAGTATTTGTAATCGATTAGCTTTATTTATATGCTACAATATAATTACTTTAATGAAAAAAGCTTGTATTTTAACCATAATACTGGTTTTTTTAATGTGTACCAATCTTACATCTGCTAAAAAGAAAGAAAGAATTCTAGTAATAGGTTTGGATGGTGCAGATTGGGATATAATTGATCCGTTGCTTAAAGATGGAAAACTTCCCAACATAGAGAAGCTTATAGAAAGGGGCAACAGATCGGGCTTAAAATCCACAAAACCTTCGATGTCTCCGGTAGCTTGGACTACATTTGCAACCGGAAAGACTCCAGGCAGGCATGGTATATATTCTTTTTTGAGGAGGAAAGGCAAAAGCTTTATTCCTTTAACATCTGAAAATATAAAATCCAAAAAATTGTGGGACATAACATCAGAAAACAACTTAACATCTATAGTCATGAACGTCCCCATGACATATCCACCACACAAAATAAAGGGTAATTTAATATCCGGATACTTATCGGTTGAAGATACAACGTACACACATCCAAAGGATTTGCAAGAAGACTTATAAAAAATGAAATACAAAATTGAGGCCTTATCGGAAGGTTTTGAACCCGGTAAAGAAGACGATTTCCTAAAAGATCTAAATTATACTGTAGATAAGAGAACGGAAGCAATCAAATACTTAATGGATAAAACCGATTGGAATCTATCAATAGTTATTTACACAGGACTGGACAGATTGCAACATTATTTCTGGAAATATATGGATGAAGAAGGGTCTAGATATGTAGAAGCTATCCCTCAGCATTACATTAAGTTGGATGAACAAATTGGAAAGTTGTTAGAAGAAGTCGATGATAGCACAAGAATTGTCGTTCTATCGGACCATGGATTTGGCAAATTGAAAGGGGAAGTTTACCTCAATCATTGGTTGAGAGAAGAAGGATATTTGAAGATGAAAGATGATGGAAATTTCCTCAATAAACTGGGAATTACACAACAGAGACTAATATCATTTTTAAAAGAAATACACTTGTTTGAACCTTTGAAATGGGCCCTAAAACAGATGAATATTTATAAAGTCGGCAAGAACCTCCCACATCCGGAAATGGAAGACATAGATGTGAACAAAACAAATGCGTTTGCCGCCAACTTTGGAGGAGGTATTTACATAACAGCAGATAATTATGAGGAAATTAAAAATGAAGTAAAAACGAAACTCCAAGATATAAAGAACCCAAAAACAGGAGAGAAATTCTTCAGCGAAGTCGCAGATACAGACGTAATTTATCCCGACAAGGTCTCCAACTCTGCACCCGACCTAATCGTCGATTCTCCGGATTGGGATCCAGTTGGATTTCTGGGCTATGAAAGATTGTTTTCAACCGAGATAGACAAGAGTGGAAAACATAGGAATACGGGAATCCTCATAACAAGTTTTTCTATAGATAAAAACAATACTTCTTTGAAAGATATCACACCAACAATAGTAGATTTATTCGATCTAAAAACAGACGAAAAATTCGATGGCAGGAGTCTAATCGAATAGTCTTTTGAAGTTCATCAGAAATTTGGAAAACAAATAGGATGGTTCAACAATCAGAAATCTGGTCAGTAATTTGGTAATTCTACTTTTGGAAATTGATTCTGCTATATCTGGACTATATTTATAATAATTTTCTATAAATTTTTGGCCAAGAAAGAATTTTGCTAAGAAATTATCCCTAAATTCCTTTAAAAACATTACCTGTGTTGTAAATTCTGATCCATAGCAGGCAGTCGCAATAAAACAGCCACCTGGAGAGTATGGATCCAATTGCTTCTTATTAGGCATACATTAAATTTGACATTCCCGTTATAAAAATGTTAAAGCTTTAAATTATGAGGATTAAATTTCTCTATGCCGTCGGAAGAGACAGCCAAAAAAATGAGTAAAAGCGCGTTAATTATCTTTATTGGTACTGTTATCGGTTCTGGTTTGAATTACATAGTTAGGATCTTAATAGCGAGATACTTTGGGCCAAACGATTATGGAACAATCTCCATAGGACTGGCAGTATATAGCGCAGCGGTCACGGTAGCAACTTTGGGACTGGCAGATGGTACAACTAGATGGATATCCAAAAATTTAAACAAAAAAAGAAAAATCAAAGGCATTATATTTTCTTCACTGGAAATATCTTTACCTGTTAGTATCCTGTTAACTTTCCTCCTCTTCTTCTTTTCGGAAAATGTCTCTCTATTATTAAATGAACCGGGCCTAGTGGAGATCCTCAAAATACTGTCTTTTGGAATACCTTTTGGTGTTCTGACATATATATCAACTTCCGGTATCCGGGGTCTTCAAAACACTTTATATAAAGTATATTCTTATGATGTAAGTTGGCCAGCTTTCAAGGTCCTTTTTACTGGCACAATTATACTGATTGGATATTCTTTGAATGAAGTTGCCATTGCCCATGTTTTCTCCATTCTCATAACTTCTTTGATCTCCATTTACCTTCTCCAAAAAATCATACCTATAC
>JBDGUQ010000005.1:0-2437 GCA_042215785.1 Candidatus Aenigmatarchaeota archaeon | reverse complement strand
ACTTAATGTTTTTATTAATGATTTGTTAAATTCGCTTGGTATAACTTCACTTACACTATTTATTAATTTTCTATCAACATTTAATCTATAAGTGTTATCTAAATTAATTATATTAAATGCTCTGTTTGTTTTTTTATAATCTTTTTTTAAAGAATCTATTGCTTTTAATATCTTTACTTCACTTGTATTTATTTTTTCAGCAAGTTCATGCACTTTTAATCCTTTACTTACAATAAATAAATGTGCTTCAACTTTTTTTTTTAACTCATCCATTTTTTTACTAAAAACTCCTATTTTTTTCATGGCCATTGATGGTTTCCTCAATTCTTTTCCTACTAATTCGGTGGTTGGATATCTTCATGCTCAGTATATTCAAAACATCGTATGAAGTAGGTATATATAATGCTGCCCTCCCGACGGCTTCAATCTTGATACTCGTCTTATACTCATTTAAATATATGTTATTACCCAAATCAACAGAATTTCTTTCGAATGGAAATATCAAGGAAATGAAAGAAAATTATCAAACTACGGTGAAATGGATTTTCTTATTGACCCTCCCAATATTTGTACTGATGTTGATTTTCCCTGGAAAATTTTTGGGTTTTCTATTTGGAAGTGAATTTACAAGGGGGGGTATGACCTTATCCGTATTAGCAATTGGATACTTCTATGCATCTATAATCGGACCAACAGGCGATATTTTAATTTCAGCTGGGAAAACCAAACAATTCATGGCAATTTTTTCCGTAATAACTATTTTAGATCTCACTATGAACTATCTATTGATACCTACATGGAGTTACCTGGGAGCCGGAATAGCTCTCACCACTTCCTTTATAATAGGTTGGAGTTTTTCTGTAATCCTGGTTTATAGAGAACTCAAAATCATACCATTCAACAAAAAATTGTTGAAACCATCTTTGTTAGCACTACTTTTCTCAATGCCTCTCTATATTTTAACCAAAAATTACGAAATGAGTATTTCCCAAATAGTAATTGTATCTGTGGCATTTGTAGTTATATATGTCTCAATGTTATTCAAATTAAAGGTATTTGAAGAGCAAGAATTAAAATTAATCAAATCTTTTAAAGATAGGGTTTGTGGATGGAACAGAAGAAATTCTCAATAATAATTCCCACATACAATGAAAATGAAAAAACAATAGAATTACTAGAAAGTATAGAAAATAGCGAATTCGAAGAAAATTTATTCAGCCTCGAAAAGATATATGTAATTGCAAGCGGTACAACAACAAAATTGAACAAATATTGTAAAATATCCAATTTGCCAGTAACATTGGTAAAAGAAAGGAAAAGGAATGGTAAAGCGCATGCGATAAATCTGGGATTGGAGAAAATGGATACAAAATATATAATTCTAATGAGCGGTGATATTTCACTGGAGAAAGACACTATCCAAAAGATGCTAGAAAAATTGACTGGGAAAGGTGTGGGCATCGTGACAGGAAGACCGATACCAAGCAACAATAATAAGGAATTTGTAAACCAATACATAAAACTGGTCTGGAAATTACACGATTTAATATCACAGAAGGAACCCAAAGCAGGTGAAATAATCGCCTTCAAAAACCTTTTGGACAGGATTCCTGAAGACACAGCTGCAGACGAGGAACTCATAAAAGTTTTTTTAATGATGCAAGGTTACACAAGTAAATATGCCAGAGAGGCCAAAATAAACAACAATGGACCTACAAATTGTTCAGATCTATTCGAACAAAGGAGAAGGATTTGTATAGGTCATCTGGATCTGGAACAGAGAACAGATTATAACGTCCCAACTACAGATAATTTGATAATTTTTGATGCTATGATCAGATATATTGAAATGGAAGGTATCAAACCTTTCCTAATTGCAGCAGTAATATTTGAATTTTTTGCTCGGTTCAAAGGATTTATTGATTATTATATTTTCAATAGAAACCCATACAAATGGAAGAAGGTTAATTAAAGATATGAAACGAAAATCTAAGATACTTATTGTTTTCTTTTTGGGAATAACAACCATTCTAGGAATTGTTTTAGTCACCGAAATAACGCCAAATGTAGAAGACAAAGAGCCAAACATATTCTTAATAACTGTAGAATCATTGAGATCAGATCATCTGTCCTGTTATGGTTATCCAAGAAATACAACCCCCAACATCTGCAAAGTAGGGGAAGATGGTGTTATTTTCAGTAATACTATTTCACCTTCCTCTTGGACTTTACCTTCACTATCTTCAATGTTAACATCAGAACACCCCAGAAAACTTGGAACGCTTGACATCGAAAGTAAATTGGATGGAAGAGAAGAAACAGTGGCCGAATATCTCAAAGATAGAGGATATAAAACTCATGCATTCACAGCATCTCCATTTACTAAAAAAGAATTTAATCTAAATCAGGGGTTTTCAATATATGAAGATTACACCCA
>JBDGUQ010000156.1:0-23279 GCA_042215785.1 Candidatus Aenigmatarchaeota archaeon | reverse complement strand
CAAAAAACTTGCAGAAGTGAGAAAAAATGGAACACTGTCTTACCTAAGACCTGATGGAAAAACACAGGTAACCATCGAATACAGTGACGGAACACCTGTAAGGGCTGATAGTGTTGTTGTAGCCGCACAACATGATCCTGACGTAGGATTGGATAAACTCCAGGAAGACATCAAAGAAGAAGTGATAAAACCTGTATGCGAAGACTACTTGGATGACGAAACTGAATATTACATAAATAATACAGGTAGATTCGTAAAGGGTGGACCGGTTGCCGATGCTGGAATGACCGGAAGAAAAGTTATAGTTGATACCTACGGTAGTGTAGGAGGTCATGGTGGGGGAGCCTTTTCGGGAAAAGATCCAACAAAGGTAGATAAAAGTGCTGCCTATATGGCCCGTTATATAGCCAAAAATCTTGTAAGCGCGGGGATAGCAGAAAAGTGCGAAGTACAATTGTCTTACGTTATAGGTTCCACTGAACCCAACTCCGTTATGATTGATACTTTTGGAACCGGGAAAATTCCGAACAGCAGAATACTTGAATTGGTAAAAAAGCACTTCGAATTGAGTCCGTACGGTATAATTAAGCAGCTAGATTTGTGGAGACCCATTTACAGCAAAACTTCTTGTTATGGTCATTTCGGGCGTGAGGAAGAAGGTTTTACATGGGAAAAAATGGACTTGGCAGAAACTCTCAGAGAAGAAGCTGGACTTTAGCTTTCAAAAAATAAAAGTTTTGCCCATAAAACCTATTTGCATGAGGAGAACATTAACTATTGCATTGTTTATTGGAGTTTCCATATCTTCGTTGTCAGTTCTTTTAATGCAATTTATCCCACTTAACTATTATTCCCTGATCGGTATACTGTATCTTTACACGGGAACTGCTGGGATAACTGGGTATGTCATCCACAACGATCTAGAAGGAAATAAGAATATAAAAAAGGGGGACAACCAGCACATTTCTTTCAAACGAGCCGAAGGAAAATGGCTGACTGTACACACAGTAGAGAATAGAATAAAGGGACTTTTGGAAAGTGCTGAAAAAGACTTCATCTGGCTGAAGCACGCATTTTCACTCGAAAAAGAATCCAAAATAATTGAAGATCTTATTTTAGGACATGACGAAATAGATAGAATAGAAGTTGATAATTCTTTGGATTTGGAAAACATTTAACTTAACAATTACTTTCCCCAATTGATGTTTGGTTGAAAACAATCCAAGTTTCCGAAGCATCTGGACATCTTCCTACAGATTTTCCTTTTCCGGGAGCTTTCGCATTATCATCAACATTTCCATCGTTGTAGTTGCCATAGGTAACTTCGTCGACTATTTGTCCCTCACTATTTCTCAGGATTATTATATCATCAACATTGTTTAAACTGAAACCATGGTCTGAAACGTTGAAAAGTGAATATTCGCCAGAATTTAATTGAGTATTTATCGAAACGGGGTTCGCATTATTGTCTTCGATGGTCCAATCGCCAAGATCTATTTGATCTTCCGATGGGTTGTAAAGCTCTATCAATTCACTCCCCGATTCGGGATTGGATATGAATTCATTTATCACAACCCCTGAACTGGATGTCTTTTGTCCTGGCAGGGAATCTTTGACTTCTTTCATCTTATCCACAGCTTCCTGTAACTTTGTTTTGGCCTCACCATATTGAGTCCTCACCTTCTCAGTATCTCCGTCAATTTTTTCTGTGGAATTTCCCATTTCTTCGACCTTCTCCAAATAGCCAGATGGGCTTGAAAATTCTTGGACTGTCTTAACTCCTGTCTTCTTTATTAGAAGTTCATAGTCCTGACTTTTGAGTTTCCATGTGGTGTATTCGGGTTTCTTCTCGACTATTACACTAAAATCAGGTCTTGTCAATTTTTCGTAAATCCTGCCTGGTTCTACATCCACATAGATCTTTCCATAAGCTGTCTGGACGGTCTGTTCAAAACTCTCGGAATTCATATTCCTAGTGAATTTCTGGGGAACTTCGGATGTATCCGTATCTATCCCCAAATTATCAATAGTGGCATTATAATCATCTAAAACTGTAGAAGCTGTAAATGGTACAGAAGCGAGACCAACTATAATTGAAGCTATCATCGCAGTTTCCGAAAGACTAATTATACCACCAATCTTTCTGATATGTTGTTTTTTATCCTCATATATAAAAGTTGGGGATACGTCATCCTTTCTTTAAAATTATTCGGGCATCTATTGCAGAAAATTCACCATTTTCAACCGCCAGAGGATTTATATCGATCTCCTTTATTCTGGGAAAATCTTCCAGTATATAAGAAAATCTAACAAGACAATCAGCAAGTTCATCGAGGTCAACCGGTGGATAATCCCGATAACCTTTCAAAAAATTATAAACTTTGGTTCGTTTCATCATATCCTTTGCCAAGGTCTTATTCAAAGGAGATATGCATAATGTAGTGTCATTATAGAGTTCAACATCTCTACCGCCCCTACCAAACATGACAACCGGACCGAAAATAGCATCTCTCTTGGCACCTATTATCAGTCCATAGTCCATATCCAGCATCCTTTGGATTGTGACTCCCATTATATCGGCTTCTGGTCTATTTATCCCAACATTTTCCATCATACTATCAAAGGCATCTTCCACTTCTTTTTGGTTTTTAAGACCGAGCATGACACCTCCCACATCACTTTTGTGTGAGATGTCTTTGGAATGTACTTTCATGGCTACAGGGTAACCAACTTCTTCTGATATTTTTACTGCCTTTTCCTTGTCCTCCGCTATCTCAATTGGAGGAGTAGGTATACCATAGGATCTTAAAAAATTCCTGGATTCTACTTCAGTTAAAACATATTCGTTACTTTCCATCTTTTCGGAAATTTTTTCTCTCAACTCTTCCTTGATCTTGTTGGGTTTCTCAAACCCCTCCTCATAAACTCTAGAGATGAATTCTCTGTTTTCAATATTTCTACGGACATTCATGTAAGTCGATACTGCCCTTTCTGGACTCTCCACAACTATTACGTCATTGTCTTTCAGTACTTCTTTCCCCTTGGAAACTTTATCTCCACCTATCCAAGAGGTGAGTATCGGTTTTCCTATCTGTCCTTTCAAATCAACGACTGCTTTGGCCACGTCTTCCGAAGACGCAGAGCCTTGTGGAGTATATATAACCAGAATTCCATCAACGCCTTTATCTTTGGAACATATTTCAATAGCTTTCCTATACCTATCTTCTCCTGCATCTCCCAATACATCCACAGGGTTTGAAGTGTTGGAACCTTGTGGTAAATTCTTTTCCAGTTTCATGACGGTTTTTTGGGAAAGATCTGCCATATTTCCACCATCGTCCAATATAGCATCTGTAGCTAGAACTCCTGGACCTCCAGCATTCGTAACTATTAAGATGTTCGAACCTTTGGGTAATTCGCCATTGGATAAAAATTTGGCACAATCGAAGAAGTCTTCTATATCATCAAGCCTCGTTACTCCTGCCCTTTTGAATGCCGAATTGTAAACCTCATCTTTTCCTGCCAAAGACCCTGTGTGTGATGCTACAGCTTCGGCACTTTCTGAGTATTTACCTGATTTTAAAACAAAAATCTGTCTATTTTTGGATACTTGACGAGCCTTTCTCATAAACTTTTCTGGATTTTTTATGCCCTCAACATATAACAAAATAGACTTTGTGTCTTCATCCTGTCCGAAATACTCTATTAAATCACCGAAATCAACGTCCATCATATTTCCAACGGATACGAAACTGCTGAACCCTACCCCTGATTCTGTGGACCAGTCAAGCATGGCAGAACCTAAAGCACCGCTCTGGGACACAAAAGCTATTTTACCTTCTGTGGGCTTCTTTTTCAAAAAAGATAGGTTAATATTTTTGGGAGGTGAAAGGACACCCATACAATTGGGTCCAATTATCCTCATCTCATATTCCTTCCTTTTCTCTTCCAGTTCTTCTTCCAATATATCTCCATCCGAGCCACTTTCACTAAATCCTGCTGATATTATTATTGAAGAAGATATTCCAGCCTGTCCACACTCATCAATAACCTTTGGAACTATTTTGGCAGGTACTGCTACAACCGCTAGGTCAATTTTTCTTCCGACGTCTTTAACACTTGAATAAGTATCTATTCCCAGAATAGACCCGTGGTTCGGATTTATGGGATATATTTCCCCATCGAACCCATCTTTAAGATTTTCGATGAGATCTCTACCTACCGATCCTTCTTTCTCACTTGCCCCAATAACTGCCACTGAATCAGGTTCAAATAGCTTCTTTATTTTTTCCATATCCATGGAGAAAACCGTGTCCAATATAAAAAATTTTGTTACTATTTATTTTAACTTTTAAGATTTATTAAATGTTTTATTTAAAATTTAAAAGGTTCAAAATTCTAGAATTATCTGGTTGTTGCCATGGATGAACTGGACGAAATGAGGATTGTCTACGGAAGGTCGGGCAAAAAATTCGCGGAGAAAATATGTAAAAAGCTCAGGAGATATCCCAAAATGGGCAACATTACTGTTTCTGAAACTGAGTTAGAAGTTTTCAATGACAGCGAGATAAAACCAAAAATAAAGGAAAATTTAAGGAGAAAGGACGTTTTCATAGTCCAAAGATTCCATAGAAAACCTTATGGTGTCAACGAAGATCTGATGGAGCTGATACTTCTAAATGATGCAGTCAAAAGAGCGTCGGCAAGGACTATTACAAATGTCTTACCTTACATGCCATACTCCCGTCAAGAAAAGAAGGTCGAGGGGAGGGTTCCTATATCGAGTAAAAAGGTAATCTCAATACTGGAGAGAGATATCAATAGGATCGTCACCATGGATTTACATTCACCCGCAATACAAGGTTTTTCGGAAGTACCAATAGATAACCTTGAGAGCAAATCCTCGTTTTCCAATCTGATAGAAGAAAGGTGGAATAAGGAAAACACCATACTGGTCTCGCCTGATCTGGGAGGAGCTGCGAGAGTAGAGGACTATTCCAATAAACTTGGGATGGAAAGGGCTACTATCAGGAAAAAAAGGGTCGAAAACAACAGGCCGGAGGTAAGAGAAATAGAAGGCACCGAAAGTGTCAAGGACAAGGATGCCATAATTATAGATGACATGATAGATACAGGTGGCACCATTAAGAAATCTTATAATTTGCTGAACCGCCTGGGTGCTAGGAATATTTCTGCATTCTGCACACATCCAATACTAAGTCCTCCTGCATCTGAAAGACTATCGGAATTAGACATCGAAATCATGGGGAGTGACACGATACCCCACACCGATGAATTTTTAGAAAGGAACAAAAAATGGTTCAGGGTCGAGAGTGTCAGCGAACTTTTTGCAGAAGCCATCCACAAAATACAGACAGGTGGATCAATTTCTCAGAGCAAACTTCTGTTCCCGAATTCACACTAATCCAAAGGATTTAAATCTTAACTCTCAATTATAATTAGAGTGGTAAACAATGAAAATCACAGACAACATATACCTTTTGAATGGAGCAGGATTCGATTGTAATTCTTACTATATGGGAAATGGTATTCTCGTAGACGTAGGTTCCGGAGCCTTCACAGAGGAAATGCTACAGCAAATGGAAAATTATAACATAGATGTTAATTCGATAAAAAAAATAATTCTGACACATTCCCATTTCGATCATGTGGGAGGTTGTAAAGAATTAAAAGAGAAGACAAATGCAAAAGTACTGATGCACCCGAAAGCAAAGAAACTCGTGGAAAACGGCGAAGTCCTACAAGAAGAATTCGATGCGGACTTCGAACCTTTCAAAATAGATGAAACTTTGGAGGAAGGTGAGGAAATAGACACAGGCAATCATAAATTCAAGGTTATACATACACCAGGTCACACACCGGGATCAATTGCCTTGTGGAATGAAAAAGATAAGATCCTGATAAGTGGTGATACGTTATTTATCGATGGATTCGGTTCCACAGAGCACAAAAACGGTGACCAAAATCAGCTGAAATCTTCTTTGAAAAAAATAAAGGAACTTAATGATATAGAAATCCTGCTGCCTGGACATGGGACACCGGCTTCCAAGAGAAATATTTATGCTAGAAACAAGATCCAAGAAATACTCGAACAGATAGAATAGACTTTTCTAAATTCTTGTTTTTTGGGAAATCCATTAAATATATTTATCAAAAAATTATATTGGAGAACAATATGTTAATGCCACATATTCAGACAAAGGATGAAATATTGGACAAAGCCTTTTCAAGAGCTTCAAAAAAAGCAAAGAAGAAAAAGGTCAAGGGAAAATCAATAGATAAAGCAATACAAAAAGAAAGGTTAAGGATCAACATATCGTCATCCATAATTGTTAGTAGGCTAGAGCAAATTGTAAAGAAAACTTTTTCTTACGAAGATCTGAGCCCATTTTACAGGGAAATGGTCGATATAATAGTAAACGTGGATAAATTCAAGAAAAGTCTTGCAAGAGTAGATTGGGCTTACAAGAAGGTTTCTGACATAAAAGGTGATTACAAAAGAAAAGTAAATAGGAGCAGCAATCCAAATCAGGCGAAACGTGCAAGAGAGCAATTCTATGGAAGAGTAAGTAATATACTTGACGGCATAGAAGAAGAACTCGAATATTTAAACAAATGTAAAACGGATCTGGAAAAATTACCCAGTATTAGAGATGTTCCTACAGTAGTACTTTCTGGATTTCCAAATGTGGGCAAAACGTACTTACTGAAAGTGTTGACGGGGAGTGAACCCCAGATAGAGAGCTACCCATTCACGACAAAAAACATAAACGTTGGGTTCTTCAAGAAGGGTTTTCAGGAATATCAAGTTCTAGATCCTCCCGGATTACTCGATAGACCGATAGAGGACATGAATAGAATAGAAAAGCAATCCGTATCAGCCTTGAAATATTTGGCAAATATTATAGTTTATGTCTTCGATCCATCGGAAACTTCTTATCCTATAAAAAAACAGCTAGAGCTTCTAAAAGAAATAAAAAAAGAGTTCGAAGGAATTGAAATAATTGTAGTAATTAACAAAATGGACTCTTTCCAGAAAAAGAAAGTTAAAGAAATAGAGAACAATACTTCTATTGACCACAAAGTTTCTGCTAAGGAAAAAACAGGGATAGGGGAATTCAAAGAAAACGTCTCGGAAAGATTAAAGGAAGTCAGAAAATTTGATTAGTCCTCACCCACTCGAAATCATCTTCGAAACCAAAGTCTTCGAGCCATTCGTCGATTAAATTAACAACATCCTCAAATGTTTGACAATTCATATTCCTTTGCTTTTTATATAATTCATAACCTTTCTTAAGTCTGTTCCCCGCAGTCCGGCAATATTCCTTTGGTACACCAAAATCAAAGGGACCGGCCTTGGCCAGATCATGTGCTATTCTCAGATCAACCCTTGCTTCACTATACTTAGAATATTCCTTTTCTGGTCCAATATACTCTGACTGCAGTGATTTCTTGAGTTCCTTTAAATCATGTGTAGCGTATCTATCAAACCACACATATTTCATTTCTCTATCAATTTGATAAAAATGTGGTATCTCTCTAAGTTGTCTTTCGTTTGTCTCTATGAGTGGAAACTTGAAGACCTCCTCCGCAAACCTGTTTTTCTCTAGTAATCCTGCACTATTCACGTTATATTTTGTTTCAAGGAATTCTTTCGGAACTGGATTCATCAAACCCCCATCATCGATCGCATCAGAACACATTAGGGCATTATTGACCCTGTATATTATTTTAAATTCTTCTGGTATTTCATCCATTGGTAAGTATCTTGTATGGGAAGCCGAATATGGGGGATAATTTATTATGAGTTGTCTAGTAGGAGGAAAAAATGAAATGTCAGGCTCTGATAGATCTCCCTCAGTTATTTCTACCCTATAATCGGAAAGTCTTTCCCTCAATTGTGAAATATTTCTATGTGTCCTTGCTTTTAGATGGTCCATTAAAGATAATTAGTTAGGAATATTTTTTATACTTCAGGCAAAGGATAAATTTTAAATATTTTTTAATGTATATAAACACTAAAAGATGATTTTTGGAGGTGAATGTTATGAAAGATGATGGAGAAAAACCCTTCAAATTTTTCTGGGAAGACGATCCATTTGGCGAACTTGAAAGAATGAGAGACAGAATAGATGGTATGATGAGAAATATGTGGAAAAGCACACCGGAATTCTCAAGTAGATTGAGTGGAGGATTTCCCGTAGACGTCAGTGAAACAGAAGATGAAGTTGTAATAAAAGGAAATTTACCAGGAATAGATAAGAAAAATATATCTGTCAAAGCCACAGACAATGAAATAGAAATAAAGGCTGAACAGGAAGAAGAAATGAGGGAAGAAGATGAAAACTTTTTCAGACATGAAAGAAGATATGGAAATCTACAGAGAAGAATACAACTTCCAGAAGAAGTGAACTCAGACAAGGCAAAAGCCAAAGTAGAAAATGGTGTCCTGGAAGTAAGACTCCCAAAAAAGAAGAAGTCGAAAAAGAAGGGCAAAGAAATAGAAGTCGAATAGTTACCTGTCCCTTATTTCAATTTTTTTATTTTGTATTGAATATTTCACAGGTAAAAACTTCTCAATTATGGAAAGATTTGTCCTGCAATGCTCTGTAACTCTCTCTACTCTTATTTCAGAGGGGGCATTTTCTGCAGCCAGGGCCAGAAAAGTTAGTATCTGATCTGCCATATATTTATCGAAGGGGGCATCAGATTCTATGGAATTTACAATTTCTCTGGCTGCTTCTTTACCGACTTTTTCAGAACTTTTTCCTCTTTCACCCACCGAATCGGAACCCAGAACAGAATCGCCTGTTTCGCACCAGAGAGTTATACCAGATCCCGGACAGGATGTATCCACATATTCATAATCAATATCAACATCAAAATTCCTCTTGGTAAGGTATTCTTCAGCTGCTGAAGCTTGACGTTTGGCAACTTCTGACTTTTTCAAATTTTCAGATGCTATGGACATTCCCCTTATCTCCTTTGCTTCACCCCTTTCTGTGAGTTCGATTGGAATAAAGCTTTCACATGGTTCGACCTTCATTTTAACCTTGGCGCCACCCTTTGGATAAAACCCATGTCTTGAAACATCCATCTTTGCTACAAAACCCAACTTCCTGAGATTCGGAAGTAGAACTTTTCCTGTGTATGGGATAGTGGGTGCCCACTTACCAAACGTTGCTCCTCCATTTATATTTACCTTAAGACCTTTATCGGATTTAGAAGCAGGTATCTGAAGGGTTTGGAACAACAAGCCTATTGAACCGGCGGTTTCTATCTCTATATCTAACTTATTGTCATTTATCTCACCGGGGTTGTATTTAATTTTCTTGCTTCCAAGATAATTTCCTTCAACCTCAGCATTACACAATTCGGCCACGGCGTTAAGGCCTTTGAGATGCTGTGTTTTCAAACCTGGTTTACTCCTAAGACCTCTTATATTGTCCATCTTAAATGGTTTTCCTGTTACAGTCGACAGACTGAGAGCAGTTCTTATCCATTGGCCCCCACCTTTCGAACCATCTATTTCAATCATACTATAAATCAACCCAGAATTTATTTAAAATTTGACAACGAAAAAAATTATATGAAATTTGAAGATTATCTGCCAAACCTAGAGGAAAGAGATAATAAAAATGAAAATTACTACGAGGGTTTCGGTGGGCTAGAAAATGATGAGAATGAAATCATAATGATCTGTTACGATAGTGAAAAATTGGGTTTCGGGGGGTATTCACCTGAAATATACAGAGTAAAAAACACTAACAATCAATACCAATACGAAAAAATTGAAGATGAAGAATCCTTAAAAGAAATGGAAGAATTTTTGAAGTCAGTGATTGGTAGCGGTTCAATCAAAGATGAAATTGACACGCAGAATTATGAAAGAAGTGGTTTCGATCCTGAACTTGATGAAATTATGGATGTTGCAGAGAACTCAAACGTCTATATAACCCCATTACCAACAGAAGTTACCGAAGATGGAAAGGGGAATTTTCAAGTTATGAATGTAAGGGGAGCTACCGACGGATACAAAAATATATTATTGGACTGTTTTAACAATACAGAAGAAATGGCCAAAACATTTTATCATGAAATAGCACACAATATTTTTGGAGAAAGTGAGGAAATAGCTGAGGATAAATCCGAGAGATGGTATCAAAAATATGGGAATGAAGTGTTATCGGCTCTAGATCCCCAATATGGTAGAAGATCACATTCTTTATCTTAATTAAATCTCGATTTCATCCCCGTTCTTAGGAGCTGTGGCATCATAACCCTGTTCCTGCAATTCCCTGGCAAATTTTGGGGTCTCATCCCCATGAATACAAAAGACCTTTTCAGGATCCACTTTATTGACCAATTTAAAAAGCTCGCTCCTGCCAGAATGTGCTGAAAAATCGAGTTTTTTGTAGGAACATTTCACATTCAACCTCTTTCCATCAACTTCATACTTTCCTGTATTCAATAATTTCCTTCCATTGGTTCCCTCTACCTGGTAACCCGTCATTGTAACCGAGCAATCCCTCCTATCATGTAATTTTTTGAGATAATACGCAATAGGACCACCTGTTAGCATTCCAGAAGTTGTAACTATGACGCAAGGTTTTTTAACTATATCTCTCCTCTTCTTATGGCTTCCTACAGTCCTTAAATCGTGATAGGCTTTCTTCAATTTTTCGGGATATCTTAAAAACTCCGGATAATCGAGTATTATTTTGGTGGCATCGACTGCCATTCCATCTAAATAAATTGGAGCCTCTATCCCGTATTTTTGCAATATTAATAATATTTCCTGTGATCTACCAACCGCAAACGCTGGTATCATTGCAATTCCATTTTCACTTAGAGTATTCCTAACTCTACTGACAAGTTCCTTCTCCATCTTTTCTCTCGGTTCATGATCCCTTTCACCGTAGGTGGTTTCGGTTATTAAAACATCAACATCCGGAAAATCTATATCCATGCCCTCTATCAACTCACTGCTCGTGGAATTTATATCTCCCGTAAATAAAACCTTCTTATCTCCAGTATCTAGGTAAAAACATGATGAGCCTGGTATGTGGCCTCCATCATAAACTGTCACATCCGTATTACCTATTGGAAAAGTCTGGCCATATGTGACACGGTGTGAATTATTCTTCAACTTTCTTATATCCTTCCGATAGAAATGTTGTGGGTAATTTTTCAATTTCGCAATTTTTATACTATCTCTCAACAGGATCTGCATCAGGTCAAATGTGGTTGGAGTAGCATAGGTAGTACCAAAAAATCCCCTGTTGTACAAGGAGGGAACGAGTCCAGAATGGTCTATATGTGCATGCGAAACCAGAACACCATCTATATCCAAGTTGGGCTTCTGTGGTAACTCGGGAGGCTTTTCGGTCTCCCCTTCCGGAACGTTATTGAGCATTATTCCATAATCCATTAGAATTTTCTCGTTGTTTGTATTCAGCAGAACAGAGTTCCTTCCGACTTCCCTACAACCTCCAAGAAATTTTAACTTCGACATTTCTACACCTTACTTATAGAAAATCATATTCATGTTTATAAATCTATTCTAAAATAAATAATGTGATGAACATGGAAAGAATTAAATGTACTAATCTGGATGAAAATAATTCTGGAGAAAATGTTCTGTTGAAGGGATGGATAGAAAGTAAAAGAGAACTGGGAAAGATAATATTTGGAGTTCTGAGAGACAGGTCCGGAAAAGTACAGCTCGTTGCCAAAAATGATAAGGATTTCTTCGAAAAATTAAGCAAGATAAATAGAGAATCCGTAGTTGAAATACACGGAACGGTTTCGGAAAGGCCCGAAAAGGACAAGAATGAAGATATGGAAACAGGCGGGATAGAAATCCAGATAAATGATATGAAGGTATTGAATGAAGCAAAGGAACTTCCCATACCCATACAGGAAGAGGAAAAGGTCTTCGAAGATATGAAATTCAAGTACAGATATCTAGATTTAAGAAAAGAAAAATCCAGGAAAAACCTTGAAAAGAGACATAAGATATTCTCATCAATAAGAAATTACTTGGATAACAATAATTTTGTTGAGGTGGAAACACCAGTGCTGACCAAAAGTACGCCTGAAGGAGCCAGGGATTTCTTGGTTCCATCCAGGTTAGAGAAGGGTAAATTCTATGCCCTACCGCAGAGTCCACAGTTGTTCAAACAAATTCTAATGGTTTCCGGTCTCGAAAAATATTATCAAATAGTTAAATGTTTCAGAGATGAGGATCTGAGAGCTGACAGACAGCCCGAATTCACCCAACTAGATGTTGAAATGAGTTTTGTAGATGAAGTTGATGTATTTAATTTCGTAAAGGGTCTTGTAAAGAATTTAATGAAAGAAATTGAAAATGAAGAAATAACGATAGAAAAAATGCAGTACAGAGAGGCTATGAAAAAATACGGCAACGATAGTCCTGACCTGAGATTTGGTTTAGAAATGACAGATTTATCAGATATTGTAGAACTCGGTCCAGAGGACCATGAAGAAATCGCAAAAGGAATCAATCTCAACGAAAAAGTAGGGAAAATTAAGAGAGATATCAATGAATTGGTCAATGAGTATTCCTCTAAAAAATGTGAAATACTACACTACAGCGAAGAAAACAAACCCAAAAGATTGGAAAATGAAGCTATACTGAATGAAATGAATTATGAAAAGGGTAATGTAATATTTGTAGGGGTAGGTGAAGAAAAGGAAGTGAACAACAATCTAGGCAAACTTCGAGAAGATTTGGGAGAAAGGTGTGACCTTTACAAAAAAGAATACTCATTCGTGTGGATATATGATTTCCCACTTTTCGAGTTCAAAGAAGAAGAAGGTGGGTGGGGATCAATGCACCATCCATTTACAATGGTAAAGGACGGAGATGTCAAAAAATTAGAGGAAAACAACTTTGAAGATGTTTATTCAAAAGCATACGATCTTGTTTTAAACGGACATGAGGTAGGTGGTGGAAGCATCCGTATACATAATATAAATTTACAGAAGAAGATACTCGAAAAAATAGGCGTGGATAAGGAAGAGGCAGAAAGGAGATTCGGATTCTTTTTGGAAGCACTAAAATATGGTACACCACCACACGGTGGAATTGCGTTTGGAATGGACAGATTCGTGCAAATACTGTGTGGAGAAAAAAACATAAACGAAGTTATAGCCTTTCCGAAAAACAAACAGGGAAGATGTTTGTTAACTGGAGCTCCATCAAAGGTCTATAAAGAACAATTGGACGAAGTGGGAATCGAACTTAAAAAAGACCAAAACAAATGATTTTTTATGCTGGACATTAATTTAATTCGTGAAAATTCTAACCTTGTGAAGAAAAACTTAAAACGTAGAGGCTCTTCTGAAAAAATCAGTTTATTAAAAGATATTAAAAAATCTGATGAAAAGTGGAGAAAACAATTAGAAAATCTCAACGACCTAAAACATGAAAAAAATCTGAAAAGTGAAAAAATAGCTGAATTGAAACGTGAAGGTAAACAGGCTTCGAATGAAATAAACGAAATGAAAAAATTATCACAAAAAATCGAATCATTGGAGAGGGATGTAAGAAAGCTGAAGACTGAAAGAGATAGTAAATTGAAAAAAATACCCAACTTGCTTCATGAAGATGTTCCGAAAGGCAAGGACGAAAATGATAACGTTGAGATTAAAAGATGGGGAAAGGAACCTTCATTTGATTTTGAACCCAGATCACACTTGGAAATCCTCGAAGATTTAGATATGATAGACCTGGAAAGTGGTGCCAAAACTGCCGGTTCTGATTTCTATTATCTTAAGGGGGATGTTGTAATGCTTGACTTAGCATTACAGAGGTTTGCAATTGATTTTCTAAGGGAAAGGGACTTTAGAATAATAGAACCTCCATACATGGTCAATGAAAAAATTTACAAGTCAATGATAGGAGATATTGAAAATTTAAGTGAATCGTCCTACAAGGTCGAAGATAAAAATCTATGGTTGATACCCACTTCCGAGTTTCCGATAGGTGGAATGTTTTCTGAAGAAACCCTGGTTGAGAACGACTTACCCAAAAAAATCTGCGCTTTCTCACCATGTTTTAGAAGGGAAGTTGGAACACACGGAAAGTATTCGAAGGGATTGTATAGAGTACATCAATTCAATAAGGTTGAACAATTCATATTTTCAAAGCCAGAAAAATCATGGGAATATTTCAAAGAGCTTCAAGAAAACGCCGAGGAATTGTACAGGAAATTGGGCCTATATCATAGAGTTGTAAATGCATGCACAGGAGACATAAGTTCGAAGGCCAGTATGCTGTATGATATAGAATGTTGGATGGCTGATGGAAACTTCCATGAAACGGGATCCAACTCAAACTGTTTGGATTACCAGGCAAGGAATCTGAACTTGAAATACAGAGAAGAAGAAGGTAAACCACCGAAAGGTTATCTTCACACATTAAACAATACCGCAATAGCCACAAGTCGAACGATGATTGCAATAATTGAACAATTCCAACAGAAGGACGGTACCGTAAAGATTCCTGAAGTTTTGAGGCCTTATATGAATGGTATCAAAAAATTGGAATAAATATTATTAAAGATCGTAGTTCTCTAAGAATTTTTCAAGTGTCATTCCTTCTTCAACTCTCACTGTCTTCCCATCTTCTTCTAAAAGTTCCTCGGGAAACCCTATGTATATTGGGGTCCTGTAAAAACCATAAGTCATCAGAGGCTGTGCCTTGAATTTTTTACTCTCTCTTATTATTTTCTTCAGATCCGCTTTCTTCAGATAAATATAATCCTTATCTCTCTGAGATGTCTTCTTTGCATCCACAAGAAAGACAACATCACCATAATTATTCATTATTATTACATCATAAGGAGATGAGGCTGCTTTCCTTTCAGCTTTGAAACCGAAATTCCTGAATGTATCTCTCACACGATACTCAAATGTACGACCTTTCTTGTAATTTGTCATATATCATCCAATAAAGATAAATAATTTCATATATTTAATATAAATGGTGATAAAATGCCACAGAGGATAAAGGTTAAGGAAATCATGGTAGAAGATGTTGTCACAATAGAACAGGCCAAAAACACAAAAGAAGCCGCTAAATTAATGAAAAGGGAAGATGTAGGATGTCTAATAGTTTTAGATGGTAGTAATGTCTCTGGAATACTCACTTCCACCGACCTAGTTAAAAACATTGTGGCTGAGGACTTGAAGCCGAGTGAGATAACTGTTTCTAAAATAATGACCAATGACGTCAAAATAATTTCATCGGAAGAAAATTTACTGGAAACCACCAAAATTCTATTGAAACAAAAAATAAAGAGGTTGCCTGTGGTTGAAGATGAAGAACTTGTGGGTATAGTTTCATACAAAGATATCTTAAAAGTCACGCCTGAGTTAAATGATTTCCTATTGGAAAAGGCACATGAAGAAGAACTAAAAGAAAGGTATTCGGATAAAGAATATGAAGAAGGGCAAAGTAATATATGTGAAGAATGTGGTAACTACAGTGAAAATCTACAAATGATTGACGGTAAGTTACTGTGTGAAGAGTGTAGAGACGAAATGAATCTTGTTTAGAAATTTTTCTTTAGAGTCGATATAATTTCTTTAGAGGTATTCTTTCTACATATACCAACAGGTATTCTTTCTACATCTGCTATTCTTTTAGCTAGCTCATCAACTTTGTTTAGTCCATGGAAAGCAACTAGGCTTGGCTTCAAATTAGTTACCTTTATCGCAACCATAGGACTTCTTCCTGTGCTAACTCTTGTAAAAATCAAAGCTCTTTGTGAGGTTAAACCATATAGCTTAACCATGTCCTGGGGTGAGAGTTCAACTATTGCTTTAAGAGAATCTATTATTGAATAACCATAAATTTCTTTGTCGATCATTTCCTTTCCAGAAACTACATCTATTCCCGTCTTTTCACAAAAATCCTTAATTTTAACAGGTACACTAAATTCCCTTATATCCAATAAAGACTTTGAAAGTGAACTGTTACTTGGAAGATTTGAGAATCCCATTAGGACATTACCTCCTCTTTTTTCATCTATCTCAATAAGGCCACTTACTATTTTACGGATCATTTTTATTCCTGGACTTTTTCTTCTTCCACTCTCATAATCAGAAATCACCGACGGCATTATGTCCATTTGATCGGCAAGATCTCTTTGGGAAATTTCAAAAATATTTCTCCATTTCTTTATTGTTTTATTTGGTTTGTCTGAAAGTATAATTTCCCCACAGATTTTTTTCGTTAAATTTTCCTTTTTTACTTCGAACGAATCCTTTTTGTCAGAAGACATAATTGTTAATTGTCGAATAAAATATTTAATATTAACGAATAAATTACCGACAACTCCCCGACACCTATATTTCAATTGGAAATTAAATCGAAAGGTAAAGGTGGTTAATTAATTTTTTATAACAGTGTTATAATAATAAATAATAATACAGATTAATTCTAAAAAGTAAATTTCCATATGAAATCAAGGAGTGTGGGGGTTTAGAAGCTGAAATATTTGAAATTAATAATAAATTTACGCCAATTTCATGTTTCATGGATTTACACACCCTGACTTCACGTGCAGAAATACTTTAAAAAATAAGAGTTCTATTAAATTATAATTCTCTATATGAAATGTTGGTTGTTTGAAAAATAGAGTGGTTTCCAATGGAGCAAAAATCATTAGATAATGTATTTCAAGAGTTTATAGATGGAGGTAATATATTTGAGGACAAGAAATTATTGACTTCTAATTACAAACCTTATGAAATACCCCACAGAGAAAAAGAAATCAATTCCATAGCTTCTATTCTTGGTCCCGCGTTAAACGGAGAGAGACCGTCGAATTTGTTTATTTATGGCAAATGTGGAACAGGAAAAACTGCTTGTTCACATTTTGTATCTTCTCGCCTCGAAAATAAAGCAAATGAAAATGGTGGGAATATTAAATTGGTGTACATAAACTGCAAGATGAGAAAAGTTGCTGATACAGAGTATAGATTATTGGCTCGATTGTGTGATGAGTTCGGAAAGGATGTTCCTTCAACAGGCCTTCCTACAGATACTCTATATGAAAAATTTTTTGATGCCATAGACAGCACAGAAAGAATAATAATATTGATTCTGGACGAGATAGATACCCTAGTGGAAAAAACTGGGGATGAATTCCTTTATAATTTAATACGTGTAAATGAGGATTTGGAAAAGTCCCAATTATCGATTGTTGGTGTTAGCAATGACCTTTCCTTTACAGATAATTTAGATCCCCGTGTCAGGAGTTCTCTTTCCGAGGAAGAACTGTTATTTAAACCTTATAATGCTACACAACTACAGGATATTTTAGAAAAAAGAGCTAAGAAAGCATTCAATGAAAATAGTTTGAATGATAGTGTTATTAAGAAATGTTCGGCCCTTGCAGCTCAGGAGCATGGAGATGCTAGAAGAGCGCTAGATCTCTTGAGAGTGGCTGGAGAATTGGCAGAAAGAGAAAATGCTGAGGGAGTCAATGAAAGACATGTTGACCTTGCAGAATCTAAAATAGATAAGGATAGAATAGTCGAAACTATTAAAACTCAGCCCAGACAGAGTCAGGCAGTTTTATGGAGTATAATAAAACTTTCTGAAGATGGTCACGAAGAAATACAAACTGGAGATATCTGGGATATCTACAAGAACGTGTCAGAAAATTCAGGTTTAAAGACTTTAACACAGAGAAGAATTTCAGATCTAATATCTGAACTAGATCTCTTGGGTGTTATCAACACAAATGTTGTTAGTAAGGGAAGATATGGTAGGACAAGGATAGTTGAACTTGCCATTTCAAATAGAATTTCCAATGATGTGAAAAATATTTTGGAAAATGAATATTATTTCGAATAGTGTTTGATATGAATAGAATAAGGAAGTTTATAGACAATGGAATACTTCTTACACCTTCTGTATATGAAGAAATAAAGGACATGGAAGAAGACAGTGTAAAGGAGTTGCTTGAGAGTGATGATCTTTTTTTAGAAGATTTTAGTTTAGATGAAGATAAAGGAAGTAAGGGTGACCATATCTCCGAAGAGTTCGAAAGCACACTCAGGGTAATAAAAAAGGCAGAGAAGGCGAGTGGAAAGTATAAAATATCCCAATTTGTTGATTATTATAACAATAGATTTAGTAGACTAAAAGAAATACTTAAGAAAAGAGTTGATAGTAAGAATTTAATTTCCATTAACAAACTTTCTTCATATGGTTTGGAAGGGACGATAATTGGGATAGTTAGGGAAATTACTGGTGACTATGTTTTGGTAGAAGACAATACATCTTCGGTAAAAGTAGATACCAATGAAAAACTCATTGAGGATGAAGTTATAGGTATTCGAGGCAAGAAAGGCAAAGAAAAGTTTGTTGCAGACAAAATTTATTATCCTGACTTGTCATTCAAAAGAAATGTAAATACATTAGAGGAAGATCAAAATGCATTATTTATATCAGATTTGAATTCTGAAAATATTAAAAAAATTAGAGATGTTATTGGGGAGAATAATGTAAAATATCTTTTCATTGCTGGTGAAATAGGATTGGAGGATATGAACGATTTGAAAGAAACATTAAATGAAATAGAAGGTATGTGGGTATCCGAGGAAAGGAAAAACATTGATAATGGAATAGATAGATTACTCGTATCTAATAATCCTGGTTGGTGTGAAGTTTCAGGAGAAATGACAATATTGCAATATTTGGGACATAATTTCGATGAGTATGAAAAGAAATTGGGTGTCGATACATCGAGAGATTTGACCTTGAAACTACTGAAGAAAAGACATTTGGATCCCTTGGGTAAAAACTATTTTGATGATCCTTTTCTTTTGGATCAGTTACCCGATATAATTCATTGTGGAAATCTAAATGATTTTTCTGTCTATAACTACAAAGGTACTACGGTTGTTAACACAACACCAGAGAAATGTGTTTTGGTGAATTTTGGGAATAGGGAAATTGAAGAGGTTGACATATAAAACATATGACGTAAAAGATGAGTTGAATCAAACAAAAAAATTTATTTTTGTTGATTAAATTATTGATTGGTATGAAACTTCAAATTTTAGATGCAGATTATAAGATGCCGAACCATACACCTGTCCTTAGACTATTCTGTAAGGATGAGAAAGGAAATTCTAGATGTGTTTTTGTCGAAGATTTCGATCCTTATTTTTATGTAAAGGCTCAAGACAAAGAAAGGTTGGCCAATATCCTTGAGGACAAGTATTCTGGTGAGATCAAGAAATTGGAAGAAGTACAGAGAAGAATACCTATAGGATATAGAAAGGGAAAGGAAGACTTCATTAAAGTTACCAATAAAAATCCAAGAAAAGTTCCAGAGATAAGAGATTTTTTACAAAAAAAGGATTTTGTTGATGGTGTTTACGAGGCGGATATATTATTCAAATATCGTTATCTTGCTGATATAGATTCAAGTGGTATGGGGTGGATAGAAGCAGAATGTAAGAATGCTCAGACTAACACCGTTAAAATCCCGGCCATGAAAGCAAAGGATATTGAAAGTATTGAAAAGGTTGAAAATGCACCATTAAGGTATCTTTCTTTCGATATAGAATGTATAGCTGAAGAAGACGATAGGATGGTCGATGCAGAGAAGGATCCAATAGTTTTGATAAGCTGTTCCTTCGATCCAGCTTTCAAGGGAGAGGAGGATATAGTCCTCGTCGCTAAACCTGGTTCTTCTTCGGGAAAACATTTTAGAGACGAAGAGGAAATGCTTGAGAAATTTGTTGAAATTATAGATCAGTATGATCCAGATATAATAACGGGATATAATTTGAAAGAATTCGATATACCTTATGTTTTCAAGAGACTTGAGAAATATGGAATACCGAAGACCGTTGGAAGGTGTGAAAAACCGGCCAGGTGTAATAAGTATGGAAATAATACGGATGTTACGATAAGGGGCAGGGTTGTGGTAGATCCATATCAGATAATCAAACGAGATCCGTATATGAGGTTGATGAGATATGATCTGGACACCGTTAGTCAGGAACTCTTGGGAGAAAATAAAGAAGATGTTGCTTATGATGAGATGAAAGAACTGTGGGAATCCGGTGGAGAAGACTTGCAGAGATTCGTTACATATTGTGAGAAAGATGCAAGACTTGCTTTGGATCTTTTGACGGAAAAAGGTATCTTGGACAAATTTTTTGAACTTGCCAAGATTTCAGGATTACTTCTTCAGGATACGATGGGTGGTCAGACCCAGAGAATAAGTAACCGCTTATTGAGAGAATTCAAGAAGAGAGATTATCTTCTGCCAGTGAAACCATCGGATAAGGAGTTGGAAAGGAGAAACAAGAAAAGAAGAACAGAAGCGTTGAAGGGGGGTTTGGTATTGGAACCTATCAAAGGCCTGCACACAGATGCCTGTGTTTCGGTATTAGATTTCAAATCTCTGTATCCTTCTGTTATGAGTACATATAACATATGTCCTACTACTTTGGTTGAAGACGAGGATGAAGTAAGTGAAGATATGGATTTCTGGGAGTCGCCGTCAGGTGAGAAGTTCGTTAAAAGTGATGTAAGAAAGGGAATTCTCCCAAAGATTGTTGAAGAGTTGATAGATACGAGGACTGAAGTCAAAAAAGAAATGAAGGAGGCAAAGGATCCGGAAATGAAATCCCAGTTAAATGCAAAACAACTCGCTTTGAAAACAATGACTAATAGTTTTTATGGTTATACGGGCTACTACAGGACGAGACTTTACAGGTTAGCTATAGCCAATGCTATAACTTCTCTTGGTAGATATGTGACTGAGACGACTAAAAAGATGTGTGAAGAGGATTTTGGGGTTACTGTGGCTTATGGTGATACAGATTCAGTTATGGTTAAGGGTGATTCAAAAAATCTAGATGAGGTTCATGAACTTTCTTCTGAGATATCTGAATATATAACAAATGAACTTCCTGGTAGGTTGATACTTGAACCGGAGAAAATTTACAGATCTTTCCTAATTTTGACCAAAAAGAGATATGCTGGATGGGCATTCATAAAGACGGATGATGGCTGGAAGGAAAAAATAGATATGAAAGGCATAGAAACGGTGAGGAGAGACTGGTGTAGACTTGTTTCCGAAACCATGGAAGAAGTAATAGATATAATTCTTAAAGAAGGTAATATTAACAAAGCGATAACATTTGTACAAGAAATTATTGATAAATTATCAAATAGAGAAGTTCCTCTCAAAAAACTCGAAATAGTCAAATCCCTGACAAAGAAGGTTGAGAACTATGATGGTACTTTGCCTCATATTGAGCTTGCCAAGAAAATGAAGAAGAGGGATCCGTCTACTGCCCCAACACCCGGTGATAGACTGCCTTTTGTAATAATAGAGGGAAATCAAATTATTTCAAAAAGGGTGGAACACCCGGATTATATTAAGGAGAATGATCTTAAGGTGGATGCTGATTATTATATCCATTCACAGCTTTTGCCACCCATAAAGAGAATTTTTGAGGTAATAGGTGTTGATGAGGATGAATTGCTGGGTAATGGCAGGCAGACAAGTTTGGGGGAAGTTTTGAATGGTGAAAAAGTAGATCGAGATAGAGATGTTGCAGTTAGCAAAAGTCCTGAAGAAACTGTTATAAAGAATTTAGAAAATTTTACATGTAAGAATTGTGGAAAGGAATTTAGGAGAGTACCTCTCCGAGGTAAATGTGATTGTGGTGGTAGTATCTATGCAAGTTCTGCTGGAAGTATAGGGAAAATGGTCCAAGTTTCTTAGTTTAAGTTTTTATTAATTCGATGTATATATAGTAATTATGTTTTTGACTTTCGATCATCAAGTGGTTGAATTTTTTGCCTTTTTGAGAAATCCTCTTTTGACATATTTTATGAAAGATATCTCGTTTTTGGGGTCTTCTGTATTTATCTCCCTTCTTATAGTTGGTTTTTATGTTTTCAAGAAAAAACATTCCGACGCCTGGAAACTATCTATAGCATTTTTCCTTTCTGTAGTTTCCAGTATGGGTTTAAAGTACATCTTTGCGAGACCCAGACCCGAGTTAGCAGTTTATTCAAGTGTTTTTTATGCATTTCCGAGTACACATGCTACATTAGGATTTTCGATAGCCTATGTTTTATGTGATATATATAAACATAAATTCAAGGCGAAGTTGTATTTTTATTCAATAGCCATATTAATTGCAACTTCCAGGGTATATTTGGGTGTTCACTATTTCACAGACGTCTTTTTCGGGTCTTTTTTGGGTATTTTTATAGGTTTTCTGGTCGTTAAATGTTTCAATAGATTTCAATGATTTTGTGAATTAACGTGATTCACGGTCTAAATATTTACAATAAACGTGAATTAATTGGGTGAAAATTAATATAACATTGTTATATAAATCTCCACACGAAATCAGGGGGAGACAAATAATAATATTTTCCACACGAAATGAAGGGGGGTGTGAAATTGAAAGATATGATTTTTATATCACACCTAACTGTAACAAAACAGTTGGGATTATTAAACATCCCATAAGAAAACTTTTTCTACTTTTACTTAAAATGGACACTAAACCTATTGAGGAGGCCAAAAGGGCTACCATCACACCCTTCATACCAGTTAATATGAACATCATTACCAATATGAATACTATAATATCGACACAAAGATACCTGTAATTGATTTTTTTGAATATGTCGACCATACTTTTGCTTATTAGAATTGTAAATATCGCTGCTAACGAACAACTTAAAATAATCACCCCTGCGAATATAATCACGTCAGAAAAGATTATTGTATCCAATATTTTTTGAATAGCTACACCGGCACCGCTACGTGGCTTTCCGATAAGCCAGAGCGCGAATACGGATAGAATTATGTTTGTTGTATTTACACCCCCTATTGCCATCATAAAACTTTTCTCATCGTCTGAATTGAATCCATGTTGAGAAAGGAAGGCAGCTTGGGCCGCTCCTATTCCAGGCAGAAATCCCACCAAAAATCCTGAAAGTGTTCCGATTAACCCACTTTTTCCAATCTTTTTAGTTGAAATTATTAATTTACCCTTGTCTTGTTTGGGTATATTAGGTGTTCTTCTTATGGAATCAAAAAGTATACTTAGTCCAAATAAACCCGTCAATAAAGGGAAGAACGCGAATTCAGAGCCCAAAACCCCGTAATTTAGAACCAGGAGACCGAGAGCTCCGGAGAGAAAAAAAGTTGTTATTGCCCATATTTTTC
>JBDGUQ010000069.1:13303-23609 GCA_042215785.1 Candidatus Aenigmatarchaeota archaeon | reverse complement strand
AGGATGGATCCTATTATCTCAATGCATCCTCCGAATCGAGCAGATCAGCGTTGAGATTTGAAATTTTTGAGGATGTGTCTATGGTGAAAGGATTGCTTTCGAAGTTAAGTGTTCCTTCCATCGAATCTCCCTCCACATCCAGGTATTTGGAACTCAATGGAATTCCACCATCATAAAATTCTGAGGCATTAACGTAATTTATTCCGTACAGGTCAAATGAATTTAGGTTGGTATTACCTTCGATATTCAAAGGAGAGCCTATATTTAAAGTGGAACTCGGATTGATGTAGAATATTGAGGTTATGTTATTGTCCGCCATATCTATGCTGTAATTGCCAGCGTAATTACCTTCACCAAGAACTTCTTTCAATGTTTGTGTTGCTGACTCATTTACGTTTGTGGTTTCATCATCGACGTATACTTTAGTTGCGACATCTTGACCTTCTGTTGGGTATTCAACATTGAATATTTTGCTACCGTTCATATTGAGATCGTCTTCCATGACATCCCCACTTACATCCACCCATATATCCGTAATCTCTTCATCGACTGCTACGCATGAATAACTTCCGTTGGAATAAATCCTGTCTACAACTTCACCATTTCCACATGCGGCCGAAAAGAAATTTTCAATATCGGAAACGTTCAGTATATCATTGTTTTTGATGTCCAGGTTTCCCTTCACTATCATCTTTGAGCCAACCCTGAGATCATTGGATGGATTTATTACCCTCACGTTCGTTATATTGTAAGAAAAAGTACCGTTGCTCATATTCAAGTTTGTGTCTGTTGGAGTTATTTCTGATAGGGGGTGAGATTTGATATACCCTTTGCTAACCTGAGGAATTAATAGAACTGTAGAAATCAACAATATTATAATTATTTTCTTGGATAATTCCATTACCTACACCTGACAATCATTAACGTAAATATTTGACCCAATATAGTTATTTATTGGTTTTTCGACTAATATAAATATTATATAAAATAGAAAGAATTACCTGCCGAATCTTCTCTGTCTCTCTTGAAAGCTCTCTATAATGGACAGAAATTTCTCTTTTTCGAATTCCGGCCACATTTGGTCTACGAAAAATAATTCGGAATAAGCACTTTCCCAGAGAAGGAAGTTACTCAACCTTTTCTCGCCCCCTGTCCTTATTATTAGGTCAGGATAGGGAAAATTTTCATCGAAGTACAAGTTATGGGAAATTAATTCTTTATCCACGTTTTCCGGATCTATTTCTCCTTTCTTTACTTTGTCTACTATGTTTTTGCAACCGTCAGTTATTTCTTGTTGTCCGCCGTATGCTATTGCTATATTTAAAAAGAATTTATCGTAATCCTTTGTTGCTTCTTCCGCTTCTTTAATAGATTTCTGGACCCTTTCAGGCAATTTTTCCTTTCTACCTATTACCTTTATTTTTGTTTCGGTCCTATGTGCTTTGTGATCCTTATTATTAGCAATATCTTTGAATTCTTGATCGAATAAATCCATTATCATATTGAACTCTTTTTCAGGCCTATTGAAATTCTCTGTAGAAAAAGCGTAAAGAGTTATGTACTTAATTCCTAGTTCTTCACACCAGTCAAGGACCTTGTATCCTTTTTTAACTCCGTATTCATGACCTTTCCAGGGATCTTCACCGAACCTTTTCGCTAGCCTCCTGTTCCCATCCATTATTATTCCTATACTTTGGGGTATGTTGTCTTCTTCCAGTTTTTCAATATTGACCATATTTACACCGGCATTAAAAACAGACCTGAAATTTCTTCTCCTACTCTAATATATTTTAATATTCGGTTTTTATATTTATTGTATGTTTGTTTATTTTTTAATATTAATAAGTTTGATAGGCTCAGGATTAGCAGGTTATATAGATTTGAAAACTACGGAGATTCCAGACAAAATACCTTTACTTATGATAGTTTTTGGAGCTGGAGTCAAGATCCTGCAATTCCTAATTACCTGGAATTTTGATGTTTTGGTCGATTCGATCTTCATTGGTGGCTTGTACTTTGCGTTCGGTTTTGCAATGTATTATACGGGCCAGTGGGGTGGTGGAGATGCCAAAGTGCTGGCTGCTGTTGGATTTCTTTTGCCTTCTATCCCACCTTTTCTTAATCCGGGTTTATTGTTTCCGTTCTACGTAAGTTTCTTGGTCAATTTCTTTACACTGGGAGCTGTTTATATTATTCTGTATACCTTCGTGTACGTAATTAAAAATCCAGAATTAAGTGGGAAATTCGTGTCCAATCTGAAGGGGAGCAAGAAAGAAATATCTATTTTTGGGATTTTTATAATACTGGTTACCCTTCTGCCCACAATTTATTTAAGATTTTATCTCGGACTCCCTATCGATATTTTTGTCTTTCTACTTCCAGGAGGTATAGGTTTGTTCCTCTTGTGGAAATTTTTGAAAACAGTTGAAAATGAAGGTTTCAAGAAGAAAATAGATGTTGGAGAGTTGGAAGAAGGTGATATGATAGGAGAAAATATAGATGAAGAGGACATAAGTATCAGTAAGAAACTCATAAGAGGATTGACTAACGAAGAGGTTAGAAAAATAAAGAAGGTCAAAGATAAAGTTTGGATAAGGGAAGGAGTTAGATTTGCCCCAGTTTTTCCAATAGCCATAGTTTTCACACTCCTTTTTGGAGATATTATAGCGATCCTTATCTAACAGTGACAAAAACGATTAAGATTATAAAGGGAGAGATGTAATTAGTTATAGGTGAGTAAATGGTTTCACATACGAGGACAATTGCTTTTTGGATACTGGGAGCTTTGTGTATACTTTTCGGATCCATGATAGGGTCCCAGGCCAGTCCTGATGTGGTAGGCGCCACCGATGTTTCTTATGTGATAGCTCTGATAGTAGCATTTATACTGGTTTTGGTGGGAGGTTTACTTTGGATATCTGTTGCAGGACTAATAAGTGAGGAATAGATTTCATAAATCTTCGGTTAACAGGATTGATTTAACTTTACTCTTATTTGGAAAAATATTTCGGGAAACATTTACATACATACTAATACTAAAGTAATATATGAAATCGACAAGTTACGGCATCAAAGGAACTGGATCATCGCGATTTGTCATTGTAGCACCACATGCTGCCGGTGATGATCTGAGAACCAAGGAATTGGCTTTGAATATTTCTAAACATCTCGATGCATTCACTGTTATCAATGAAGAATATGTCAAGAATACGAATTCTAATTCCAGAAAGAAACCGGACAAGGTTGAGGACTTCAACAAGTTGGAGTATTCTGTGGAAAAATCAAAATATGTTTGGGAGAACAAACATCCGCATATGAAGGAGTTCTACGAGCATATAGAGGAATCCTGTAAGAATGCCCGGAGATTTGGCGATGGAAAATCCATAACCATATTTATTCATGGAATGAAAGACAATGAAGAATGTATAGGGATTGATATAGGTTTCGGAGCCAAATATAGGAAAGGTGAGCTGGTGAAATGCGATAAATGTATGGGAAAACCCCGGGCTAAGGCAGAAGATGTTGTTGGAATAAAGGAAACACTTGGAAAGAATTTATCTGATTACTACGGTTTGAAGGCTAGTATAGGTGAGTTCTATGCTGCTTGGTCTATAGAAAATGGAGTTCAGTATTATAATAATTTTCCTGGAAAATCTTTACAGTTGGAGATTTCCTACAGTTTGAGGAAACCTGGCAACATAGAACATACATCCGAACTAATCGCAGAAGCTATGAGGAAGCATTTTTGTGTTTGAAAAGAACTTCTTCATTCTGGACTTTCTTCCCTTATCATTTTACCATTCCTATAGATACGTATAATACCCCCACTCTCTGATATTGAAACTGATATGGCATCTGTCTGTTTTGTTATGGCTGCCAATGCATGATTGCGGGCGCCCAAACCCGGGAAATTAACTGAAGAAGTATCCGCATTTAGATAAACACCTCCCTTATGTACAAAACCTTCGTTGTCAACTATAAAAACTCCATCTATCTGTGAAAATTCTTTCAGAGTTTCTTTGAATTCCGGATTCATTATATTCCTTTCTTCCGGAGGATAACCTTTGAAAGGATTCATAACGAGCTGTTTGCAGTGTGTATCCACCTCTTCCGGATCGGATATAACAAATCCTGTGCCTATCTTTTCTCCTTCTCTCCCTTCTTTACCTATTTCTCTTGATATTTCCAGTACGGTTTCTAGTATAGAGGTTTCAACATCCTCCTCTAAATTCTTTAAAGAATACTCCATGAAATTTTCATCGATCGTGAATAGAAATATGACCCCTTTGAATCCCTTCCCAAGACTTTCATCGGTTATACATGCGATCTTGTCACCTTCCTTTAATATGTCCTCATTGACTGCATTAACTATTATCTCTCTTACTTGAGTTATGGAAGCTGGAGGTAAACGAGAAATTTCGAAAGAATGTTTTGTTCTTTTGTAATCATCTTCTCCATAACTCCTTACAAGATTCATCTCGATTTTAGATTTGTCGGATCCTTCGATGTTATCTAGCTTGCTAACCAAGGCTATACAGTCTATTTCAGCTCCATGTGCCATTTCTTTGGCGGCTCTTCCTAAGAATCTGTCCAGCATATTAAAAGAATTAATTAATTAATTTAAATTATTTTTGTAAAGAAACTCGACAGTTAGTACTTGAAAATTAATCTTCTAAAACTTCCGATTTCCTTACCTCGAGGTTTCTCAGAGGATAAGTTTTGCTTACATCGTCCCTTATTTTGTTCTGTAAATTGTTCTTTATCATGTTATTAACGAATTCTTCAAGTGTCATTTTACTTACCCTTTTCTTTACTGAATCAGAAACAGCTTTTCTTATGGAACTTTTTATGGAAGAGGTCACTTTCTTCAAACTTATTGCTATTGTCTTCACAACTATTTTAACACCGTCCTTGGTTTCTACAACATCCCTACTGTCTATTCTTCTTATTCCTCTCCTTACCATCCTATATATGGCATCCTTCGAGCAATCGTGTCCTATAAATTTTGTCTTTGCTTTCCCATCTTCCACTTCGTTTATCTTTAGAATTATTTTGTAGAAGTACTTATTTGTGTTGGAAACCAGATCGGTCAATCTAACGGATAAAGTCCTGCCCATTAGTTCATCTGGATTGGAGGATGCGGTTTCTCCCAAGTCTTTCTTTTTGAATATGTCCGGCCCTCTTAAATCGAACCATTTTTTACCTTTCCATACACCTTCTACTTTTGCCATTTGTTTCACCAAGTGTTAGTATTATTTTTATTAAAAGATACTTTTATAAGTGTTTTCATTCTTGGCCTTGGAATTCTTCTTCACACACATTTATAAAATCTTCTATTTTGTTTTTCGGTATGAAAGCTCCTGCTGCTTTCTTGTGGCCACCACTTCTTCCACCGACTTCATCTGTGACCTTTTCGAATGCTTCCTTGAGGTTTAAATCCCTATCATACCTATCTGGTATCCTTCCAGAAATTTTTACTTCCCCGTCTTCAGTGTAAGCGAATCCAACTATTGGTTTGTCTTCGAAGAACGAGCTTTGGACTATTGAAATAACCGTTCCCACGAAGTTTTCATGTATATTATCTTTCGCAACGACATAGTATGCGTTATCTTCCGATCTAACATTGTCACTATCAGATTTTATCCATTTTATGTATTTGCCCAATAGACTTCTATATCCTCTTTGAACTCCTCTCATCTTTTCTTGGATCTCTTCATTTCCTAAACAGGCCAAAACTCCTATGGAAGGTTGGCCCATCCTTCCACAAGCATTTAATGAGGTTGAAAATTCCCTTACATCTGAAAATTCTTCCGGGAATTTTTCGAACGTGTAAATATCTCCAAATATCTCTTCTGCGTCTTCGTGTCCACTTCTTACTCTTTCCTTGATTATAGCAGAGGCGAGTTTTTTCTTCTCGTTTTCCTTTAGATCTTTCAAACTTTTCCATTTGTCATCGTTATTCTTTACTTCTATATCCAGATCGGAGAGGAACTGAATACATGCACTTTGGTTGCCTGATATTCCCGGTATATAAGGGTCCGTACTGTATTGCAATGCCTTATAAACCGGTCTATTGACCCGACCAAATAATCTTATCCCTTTTTTCTTGTTTATCATACCTGAGTCGATAGCTTCGTCTAATATGTATTTGTTAAGGCCTTTCATACCCATTTTTCTTCCTGTATATCTCCTATAGCACCTATAACTGCAATATAGGCCAATTTTTTGTTCTTTTCATCGAGAGATCGAGCTAACAGATATGAGAGGCCTGAGCCCGATATTTCATCACCATCTATGCCTATTAGGTGCGGATTTACGTGGGTAAAATCACCATCGTATTCTCCCTTTATGTGGTGATGATCTACAATTGCTAGCTTCTCAACTTTCAACTCGTTTAATTCATCCAAATAACCCGAACCCAAATCTGTAAATATTACGAGGTCGTTTTCTTCCCTGTTCAATCTTTTTATTACGCGATCTTTAATCTGGTTTACTATAGAGAGGTGTACATTCTTGTCAAGTTTACTGAGAGCATATAACATTATAGAGGCTGAAGAAATACCATCTGCATCGTAGTGTGAAACTACCCTTATATTTTTACTTTGTCTTATATCCTCTGTCACAGGTTCCAGTAAATTGAAAAGTTTTTCAAAATATTCCTCTAACTCCTTTGAAGTATCTTTCATTTCCAAACAAATCCCTCAAAAATTACTACTTTACGAGCAACCTTGCCTTCTCGGGGTCGTACTTCCAATCTTCGGGAAGCTTGCCTTTTTGTTTGTAGTACTTGGCAAGTCTCCTAATTTTACTTTCAATGGATTCCAGACCATGGATACTAAAAGAATCAGAAGGGTTTTCTTCCAAGTGATCCCTAACATTTACAGCCCTTTCCAATAGATCGAACAAGTCTTGTGGAATTTCAGGATCCAGGTCATTATCTTCCAATATTTTACCTATTTTCTTGCCTGTTATTTCCCTTGTAGAAGGGATTCCATATTTATCACGCAGAATAGTTCCGATTTCAGAAGGTGCCTTTTCTTTTTTAGCTAATTTTTTAACCAATTTAATGACTTCTTCTTTACTATATTTTACCCATTCTGGAGCATTATCTCTGGATGGTTTGGTACTACCAGACTTACCGTGCTTCCTACTGTGCATCCTTGCCATATAATCACCAATTAATTCTTGTCTTTAACATCTATTATCTAACATTTTTAAATATTTAGGTTCCATCTCGTCATATTTTCAAACTTTTCCAAAGCTCTGCTATTACAAATAAAACTATTGCTATTAAGGACAGGAAAGAACCTATTATAGCTAGAAGTACAGGTATTCCTGAAATGAATGTTCCTATTGATATGCCGATTACAACAAAGATAACACTTATCCAAAGTGTTATGATTGATAAACTTTCTACCTTGCCTAATGTGCCTTTATCTTTAAACATATCTTTAATATAGGACTTCAAGTTTAGAGATGTCATACCTAGGATTTAGGTCCCACATATTTAAAATTTTAACGCATATTAAATGTATGATCCTGAGAGTATTGGGATTGATAGATATTGTGATGGGGTTCGTACTGCTTCTTAATATTAGATTTCCCCTGCCTTACAATATATTATTTTGGTTGGGGGTAATTCTACTTTTCAAGGCTGGTTATTCCATCCTGACATCTTTAAGTGTGGGTTCAATTTTTGATTTGATGGGATATCTAGATCTTGTGGTAAGTATAATTTTAATCGTTCTGAGTACAGGTTTTCTTATTCCCTTCAACGTTGTTTTGCTGTTCAGTTTCCTGATTTTAATAAAAGGAACTTACACATTTGTGATATGATTAACCCACGTATCTTCGCCTTTTCTTCAATTTTTCAAATCTTTTCATGACATTATCTGAATCCGGAAGCCTTTCCTTGTAACCATTGAGAACAGAATTCCATAACAACTCAAATTTATCAGAATGAGAACTTTTCAAAACTTCATAAAGTAGGTAGAGATCCACAGCTCTATCTTCTATACTTTCACTGGTAAATCCAAGTCCAAAATCTATGAAATATATTTTCCCATCTTTGAATAACATATTTGAGGTGGTTAGGTCACCGTGGATTATTCTATTATTGTGTAGCCTACCGATATTTTGACCTATCTTTTCAAATATTTCTTCTAATTTTTCTTTCGATAAACTCTTTAAAATGTTCCTGACTTTTTCCCCTTCTACAAATTCCATCTTGAGAATGCCCATTTCTTCATCTACTTCATATACCTGTGGAGTTGAAACTCTCCCCCTTCTGGAATCGGAGAGTAATTTCGCCTCTTTTCTCGTTCTCTCTTTCCTTAATTTTTTATCTAGATCCTCTATCCTATATCCTTTCTTCAGTCTCTTCTTTGTCAAGGACTCCATGCCTTGCCACCTATCTTTATAGAGGACTGCCTCAGCACCCCTTGCAATTATTTCTTTTTCTGACATGAATAAAGTTTGGATTGAATATTTTTAAATTTCTCCGAGTAAATTTAATATGTGATTCATGATGAGAATATTTCTTGCAGGTTCCTTCCACACAAAAGAACAAGAAAATAGACTGAGAGGTATATATGATACGTTAAAGAGAGAGCATGATGTTTGGTGGGCTCCCGAGGAAGTTGAACGTGGATATGATCTTGAAGATGAAGAACTAAAGAGGCAAAATTTCTACAGGGAGATGGATCAAATTATGGAGAGAGATGTATTAATTGCGGTTATGGAGAGGGGGACTATAGGAACCTCTATTGAGATCGGTCTTCCAACAGTTGCGAGATACCTTAAAGACGAAGAAGATAAAAATACAAAAGTGATATGTTATACAGTTCCCAGTGAGGATGGTTCTATGCATCCTGACTTTGAAAGCTCTTCATTCGAAGTTGTATGCGATGAAGTTGTAGAAAGAGAAGAAGATATTTTTGAAGCAATTGGAAGGTATGAAAGATAAATTGAAGTTAATTGGAATGTTTCATTCCTTTCTTTATTTCATCAATATCTTTGAGAAGTATATTATATGCTTTTCCTGTGTCTATTGGTTCTTTTGGATATATATTGTCCACCACATTTTGATGATGGCTCGCCAATTCATACTTATCATCCTCTTTCCTAAACAACCATGGTGCTGTATTTCTATATGTTAATATGGATGCATTTGAGTCTACTCCAACGATATTCATATTTTTTGTTAGGAATAATCCTACACCCATTTCATCTTTGGGATAAACTTCATAAAAATTTATATTGGTAAAGCGATCATCATTCTCTTGGCGTGGGTAATCCTCTATTTTATCACCAAGATCAGGATATTTATTTTCCTTAAAAAACATTTCTCTATTGAGTCCCTTACCCACAAACCTGATGAAAAAGAACCGATCGCTGTTATGAATAATGTCATCACGGAAATAAAGTTGTACTCTATCATCAAAGGGATCTTCGGGATCACCATAGAAATATATTTCGGAATCTTCCATTTCCTTCACACACGTAAAGAATTCTCTGTCTAGGACATTAAAAAGTGGTTCATAATGTCCTATGATATCGCCTTTTGGTTCTATAATGTTTCCCATATTCAAAATCTTGTAAACAATCCTTATATTTTTAAGTTTTTCCAACCATTTATCATGTGTGGTTCATATGCCTGAAAAGAAATTAATTGGTGAAATCACACATTATTTTACGAATATAGAAGTGGGGATCACCGAACTCTCTGACAAATTGAAAGTCGGAGACAAGATCAGTATAGAAGGTGCCTCAACCGATATTCAGCAAACAGTGGATTCTATGGAAATAGAACAAGAAAAGGTTGAAGAAGCTGATAAAGGAGAAAGTATAGGCCTCAAAGTCGAAGATAGAGTCAGAGAAGGAGATAAAGTTTACAAGTTATTTGAGTGATTTTCTACAATTATCCTTTATAAGTAGAAATGATAAATAGAAATATTTAGAATTTGCTACTGTCTACTCTTTCTTTTACTTACAGCAAAGATATAATGTTTCTTATCTTCTTCTACTTCTGCAAGAATCCTCTTCTTCAATATCTTTTTTGGTTCAGGCAATAATGGAACTCTTTCCTTGATGTCCTCGTAGCTTTCGAAGTCCTTTTCTTTCCTGGCATCTATTATTTCCCATAAATGTTTCTTACCAACACCGGGCAAAACTTCAAGACTGTGCATCCTAGTGGTTAGTGGTCCGGACTTGTTGAAGAATTTGATAAACCTCTCTTCATCCTCTTCGACCAAATTATCTACGAATATTTCCAATTCGGATTTAGCAGCAGCTGTCAGATCATTGT
>JBDGUQ010000069.1:11848-13293 GCA_042215785.1 Candidatus Aenigmatarchaeota archaeon | reverse complement strand
AGTTGCCATAATATCCCACCTTCATATATCTATCTTTTCCCCTCTCCTATATAAACTTCGTCATGTGGACCGATAGCTGTGTCATCTCTAGGAACCACCTCTAATAGAGATAAATATTCTTTTCCTATTACCTGTGCCAAGGGTTCCGATTTTCTTGAGCTCGGATGCCCTTCAGGGAGGTAATCCAGTATTATTGCATATTCGTCTTTCATTTTAATCCCCTAAAAATTAAGTTTTAATCCGTATATTCATCCACTATTTCCAATATTTTATCCATTTCTTCCTCTTTTAATCTCGTCCTTTCCTTTGAAAACAACAATCTAACATCTTCTTTATCCTCGGGTAAAATGTTAACAATCATGGCAGCTTGGTGTGGTTTTATCCTACCCACGTCTTCCAGTTCATTCATCATTTTTCTGGCCTTTGTCACTTGTATGTCCACATGTTTCTTCAAAAAATCCAAACATATTTTCTGTTCGTATTTAAGATCCTCATCATTCCTCTTCTTTAAGCTATTTCTTGCCTCAGCGGCAGGAACTTCTTCTTCGTTCAAAACTTCCATTTTATCACCTTATAATTACATTTTTGTTAATTGTATCGTTATATTATCTTTAGTTAATCAAAGAATAAAAAGTTAAGCTTTCTCTAGGTGTTCTGGATTTGCAATTACGGTTTTCTTGGAATTTCCATCACTGACTTCGAGAACATATGAATTACCCCTTTTCTCTTTGATTCTTCCGATGCGTCCATCGAATTTCATATCTGGCATTCCACTGTGTGATGAAGGCTCTATTTTAATTCTTGCATTTTCACCCTCCTGGAACTCCTTTAAGAACTGGTTAACTGTATTCTTCTCTCTGGGACCTTTCTTCAATTTTTTTCTCGTCCCTTGTCTTGTTCCACCGGATTTTTTCATCCAAATCACCTTATGGATTAATAACAAAAGTTAACACTTATAAATATTTACTCCACTCCTTATGCTTTTAAACTCGTATTCAGATTAATTATCTATGTACTGGTTCATTTTAGGTGTAATAGCCTCGATATTTTGGGGTATAACTTCCCTCATAGACAAGGCAATACTCACCAATTATATTAAAAATCCGTATACATATCACCTTTTCTTGGTACTTTCCATGGTACCGATAGCTTTGGTTTACTACTTAATTTTCCCTGTAAATTTTGATCCGTATTTTTCCTTCGTTGGTTTTTTGGGAGGAACTGTACTCGGTATTTCCTTTTTACTCTATAATAAGGCTCTTATGGTCGAGGAAGTTTCCCGTGTTACTCCGCTTATGAGATTGACATCCATTTTCACACTCCTTTTCGGTTTCCTGATACTAGGCGAAGAATTGACATTTTTACAGTATGTGGGAGTCCTCGTCCTTACTGCAGGAGGATTTCTCATATCCTGGAGAGGGAAAGGTATCGGTGGAGTATCGAAA
>JBDGUQ010000069.1:4145-11838 GCA_042215785.1 Candidatus Aenigmatarchaeota archaeon | reverse complement strand
CTCAATGAGCGATATAATTTCTAAATACGTTCTCGGCCATATTTCTTATATCTCACTCCTCTTTTACAGTATACTTGGAACAATATTTGGGCGTTGTCTGTTGCTCGGAAATTCTTCTATAAGATCGGATTTTAGGGATCTCATGGACGATGTTAAAATTTGGATATTTGGTATAACGTTATTAGGTATGTCGGTGAATTATTTCGCCTATCTTATCTATTATAAAGCTATATCGATAACTCAGGTATCTCTTGTTGGAGCCATACCCTCTCTTAATCCGTTGTTCATTCTGTTGTTCGCTGGAATAATAAGTTTACTGTCTCCAAAAATATTAGATGAGAAGTTCACCATCAAAGCTACCTTGACCAAAATAATTGCAATATTTCTGGTTGTATTGGGATCTTTTTTGCTCGTGATTTGATCAAAGATATTTATTTCTTGTAAGGACAAAATAAGATAGGTAATATGTCTGGGAAAGATAATAAAGAAGATAATGTCATAACTTACGAGACGTTCAGGAAGTTCCACAGAAAGGAGAAGAATAATGATGAGTTGCAGGAACTTCCCGAGGAATTCTACTCTTCCTGTAAGAAATGGCTCAAAAGGAAGGATAAGGAATTTGATAGGAGTAGAGGAGATACTACCCCACTTTACGAATTAGAAAATGTAAAACGGATAGTCAGGGATATTTTTGATAGAAGGGAAAGAAAAATAATGTTAATGGCTCTCCAGACCGTTAGAAGTAATATATCGCCCAAAAATCTGATGTCAGAGGAGAAAGACTTTTACGATAAGATGGTCTCCATACTTAGGGACTATAGGGAAAACTTCTTGAATAGCGTATTGAATTTAAAGAGGGATGAAGATAGTGAAGAACACGAAGAGGAAAGGGAAGATAATACCAGAGAAGAGGAGACAGATGATCAGAAAGAGGATGACTTAGAAAAGGGAGAATCTGAAGGGGAAATATCGGATTCTACCGAGCAAGAAGAAAGTGAACCGGAAGATACTAAGGAAAATATTAAATTAAAAGCAGAGAACATGGAAGGGAAGATGGTCAGGATATTTGAAGATATGCCTCAGTTTTTAGATGAAGAAGAGAAGAAACACGGGCCTTTCAAGAAAGAGGACCTGGTCAGACTCCCGGAAAATATTGCTGATTTATTGATAGATAGAGGAAAAGCAGAGGAAGTTGAAGTCTGATATATGGGACTATTATCCAAGGCTTTAAATATCTTAATTTTTCTATAATATTAAAACGTATAATATATACAAATGTAAGATTTAGATAACGTTTGGTGATCTTGATGAAAGTACCCAAAGAACAAAACAAGTTTTGTCCCAACTGTGGAAAGCATACGAAACACAAATTAAGAAGGGAAAAGGTGGGAGCTACCAATAGAAGAGCCCTTGCCTGGACCGAGAGGCAGAAGAAGAGAAACAGGACAGGTTATGGAAATAAGGGAAAATTCAGTAAAGCTCCTGCCGGTGAAAAGCCAACCAAGAAGGTTGATCTTAGATATGAGTGTACTGAATGTGGAAAGGAGCAGATAATTGGGAAAGGCTTTAGAGTGAAGAGATTTGAAATTTCAAGATAATTTTGAGGTGTTACAATGAAAAATAAGGAAATACCAAAGAGTAGGTTTCTTTTAGTTAAATGTGGAAAATGTGATAACGAGCAAGTTATTTTTAACAAACCTTCTACCGAGGTTAAGTGCTTGGTATGTAATGAGACTATATGTAAACCTACTGGTGGACTGGGAAATGTTAAGACCAAGATAACCGACGTTTTGAGATAATGTGATTCTTATGGTAAAAAGAGAGGATGATTATCCTAGTAGTGGAGAGTTGATCGTTGGAACTGTAAAGAACGTTAGCCCTTATTCTGCTTTCGTTTCCTTGGACGAATATCCTGGTAGGGACGGTATGATACATGTAAGTGAAATAGCCAAGAAATGGGTAAGGGATATAAAGAACTGGGTCAAAAAGGGCGATACAGTTGTTTGCCTGGTTCTTTCCGTAAATAAAGACAAAGGACATGTCAATTTGAGTTTAAAGAAAGTTTCGGATAATCAGAAGAACAGAAGATTGCAAACATGGAAAAGAGATCAGAGAGGGGAAAACCTTTTGCGTCTCTTGGCCGAAAGTCAGGACAAGACGTTGGACGAAATATATGATGAGTTAGGTTTCGAAATACAGGATAATTTCAGGGATCTTTTGGAGCCCTTTGAGTTGTGCCTGAAAAAAGGTAAGGAAATTTTAGAAAAGAGAGGCCTTGAAGATGAGTGGATAGATGAAATAGATGAGATAGCGCAAAAGAACCTGTCAATAAAAGAAGTTAAGATTTCCAAAGAAGTTGATTTGAGATGTTTTGAGTCTAATGGTGTTGAAGTTTTAAGGAAAAATTTAAAATATATAAATGACAATTATGATGTAGAAATAGAGTATGTAAGCTCTCCGAAGTATAGATTCTCTATAAAGACCAAAGATCCAAAGAAAGGAGATAAAAAATTGGGAGAAGCTTTGGGAGACTTAAAGGAAAGGATAGACAAAAAAAACTGTACCTGTGAGATCTTAAATGAAAATTAGAAAATGTTACAATTGTGACAAATACACTCTAGCCGAAACTTGTCCGGAGTGTGGTGAGGAGACAAAGAACCCTCATCCGCCCAAGTTTTCACCCGAAGATAAACATGGTAAGTACAGAAGGATGATGAAGAAAAATATGAAAAGAGGTGTTGATGATGAAGACTAGAATTAATGTTGATGAAAAACCCGATTTGGAGGACCCCATTTTAATTGAAGGATTGCCCGGCATAGGCAATGTGGGTAGGATAACTGCCGGTTATCTAATTAAGGAACTTGGAGCAAAGAAATTCGCTGAATTACATTCTCCGCATTTCTTGCCACTGGTTTTATTACACGATGATGTGGTTAATACATTGAAATCGGAATTTTACTATTGGAAGAACGAAGATGGTAAAAATGACTTGATATTTCTTGTTGGTGACTGTCAGTGTGGTGAATCTGGAAGTGAAGGACATTACGAGATAGCAGAGACTGTGCTGGATTTGGCAGAAGATTTGGGGGTTGAGAAACTCATAACACTCGGTGGTTTTGGTACCGGAGACTTGGAGGAAGAAAGGGACAAACCTGATGTTTTGGGAGCAGTTTCAGACAGTGATTTGATAGAGAAATACGACGATTTAGATATAGAGTTTGAGGAGACTCCTTCGAGAGTTGGAATGATAGTAGGAGCTACAGGACTTCTCTTAGGTTTAGGAAAACTTAGGGGTATTGAAGGCCTTTGTCTGATGGGAGAAACAGCAGGTTTTCCAATTTTAACCGATCCCAAATCAGCTGAAGAAGTAATCAAAGTTTTGATGAAAATTATTGATGTTGATGTTGAAATGGAAAAATTGGATGAAAGAGTGGATGAAATGGAGAACTTCCTGAAGAAACTTGAAAACATACAGAACAAGGCGATGAAGCAGTTACAGGACAAACAAAATATTAAAGGGGAAGAAAATCTAAGATATATAGGTTGAAGGTGATAGATTGAGTTTTATAGATTTAGAAAGGATGACACGATTTGAAAAGGCAAGAGTTGTGGGAGCCAGAGCTCTGCAGATTTCCATGGGAGCCCCCGCATTAGTCGATCTTAAGAAGAAGACGGAATTCCCCAGAGACATAGCAAGAAGAGAATTTGAAAAAGATGTCATACCTTTGACGGTCAAAAGGAAGATGCCACCAAAGATGGAGTAAATCAATTCTACCTTTTTCTTTATTTTGTATTGCTCTCTTATTCGTCAATTTATTTAAACCAGAAAAATAGAAACTATCATATGATAGAAGGGCTCAATGGATACAAGATTTTCAATAGTCGTGGAGAAGAAACACTTCTAGTTGAAATTATTACAGGTAGTGGCAAGTATTTGGGATCTGCTCCGTCAGGAAAAAGTAAAGGAAGACATGAAGCACATACTATTTCCATAGAAAAATCATTAAAGGTTCTTAAGAGAATAAAGGAAAATTTTATCGGCATGAATGAAGAAGACTACGATGTTTTGGATAACCTTCTGGTCGATCTTGCTGGAGATAATTTTGAAAAGATAGGGTCTCACCTAGGATTTGCCATGACCTCAGCTTTGATGAAAAGTTCATTCGACAATGAGCCCTGGAAACATTTTGAGGAGATTTCATTTCCTTATCCCATAGGCAACGTTATGGGAGGTGGAGTTCATGGTGGTAATACGGATATACAGGAATTTCATATAATTCCTAAAAGGGCTAGAAATATGGAGGAAGCTGTAAAACTTAATTTGAAGATTTATAATAGAATAAAAGAGTATTTGAAAGCTTCTGGAAAGTTTGTTGGTAAAAATGATGAAAATGCATGGATTTCAGATATGGATGATATGGAAACACTTGATTATTTATCCAAGATATCCGAAAATTTTGGAGTTAAATTGGGGGTGGATATGGCAGCTTCCGGTCTATATAAGGGAAAGTATTATGATTATGAAAACCTCGATGAAAGGGTAAATGTTGGAGAATACGTTGATTTTGTTTCCGATATTGTAGAAACTTATGACCTTTTTTATGTTGAAGATCCTTTCCATGAAGAGGATTTTGATTCTCATAGGATTTTAAAGGAAAAATATCCAGATAAAATAATTTGTGGAGACGATTTATTTGTAACTAACAGAGAAAGGCTTGAAAAAGGAATCGAAATGGGTTCCTGTAATTCTATATTAATCAAACCGAATCAGATAGGAACAATCGGATCTGCTACAGATACTGCGGAATTTGCCATGGAAAACGACTATTTGCCTGTCTTGTCACACAGGTCAGGGGAAACCAATGATTGGATAATTGCGGACCTTTCACTCGGATTATCACCACTTATCAAGACAGGTGTCGCCGGTGGTGAGAGGTTGGTCAAATTGAATAGATTACTGTATCTGTGGGACAGGATGGAAAATCCAAGAATGGCAGATTTATAGAATTTCTCTGGTAATGATATTATATCCAATAAGTTTTGACAGAAATTTGTGTCAATCCAAAGTCCTTTTACAAAGTTAAACTTTTTAAGTCTTAAAATTAGAAAGACTTTTAAATACTTATGTCCAAAATATTTTTCCACGTGATAAGATGACGGATTTAGTAGAAAAGGATGAATACTTGTCAGCCGGTGCCCACATCGGTATGAGGGAGAAAACGGCTCAGATGGACGATTTTATCTTCAAAGTTAGGCCGGACGGTTTATGTGTATTGGATGTGGAGCAAACTGATGAAAGAATAGAAGTGGCTGGTAAATTTTTATCCCGATTTGATAATATAGTTGTAGTTTCAAGGAAATTGAATGGTCAGAAACCTATTGAAGAATTTTCCGAGGTGATAGATGCCAAAGCTATAGCTGGGAGATTTTTGCCCGGAACCTTAACAAATCCGGCATTTCCAGAGTACTTTGATATGGACGTTATAGTAATAACTGACCCACTGGCCGATAGGCAGGCTTTGTTGGAAGCCATAAAGAGGAGGATTCCGATAATAGCACTATGTGATACATACAACGATCTGGATTTCGTTGATCTAATTATTCCAGTTAACAATAAGGGAAGGAGAAGTCTGGCATTAGTGTACTATTTAATGGCCAGGGAAATCCTCAAGAATAGAGGAGAAATAGAGGAAGACGAAGATTTTGACTATGAAATCGAGGATTTCCAATCCAGCGAATAATTTATTTTTTTCTAAATAATTAATTAGAATTATAAAGGACAAACTTTATAGTGTTTATTATGGCTGATGAAGAAGATATCAACAGTATAAAAAGAGATATGGAAGACTTGGATGCTAGAATAGATCAGCTTGAAGACTTGCAGCTTACCAACAAACTCAATATTATAGAGCTTAGAAAAGAGTTCGATAGGTTCGAGGGACAAATCGAAAAATCCGATGAACAGGATGTTTCTGAGGATGTAGAAAGTGTTTTGGAAAGATTGGAAAAAGAAAAGAAGGAACTGAAGGATTGGAAAGAGAAGTTTGGAAATATAGATGATAAAGTGTCAGGGTTTGATAAGAGATTGAATAAAATAAAGAATGAAATGAGCTCCAATTCTGGAAATAAGGATGATAATGAAACAGATAGCGAAGGAAATATTTGTGAATCCTGTGGTATGAACAACGATCCAGATGCTAAATTTTGTATTGTGTGTGGCAATGAATTATAGGTGAAAAGATGTTAAAATGTTCCAATTGTGGTACGGAAAACAGGGATTATGCCAGTTTTTGCAAGGAATGTGGGGAAAAATTGTCTGGTAAGGGAGAAAAAGCTCTACATAAGGTGGAGAATCTGGAGGAGAAAGTCGGTAAAATTATTGATAGTAAAAATACTGGTGAGACCACTCATGAATCTTCCACTGATTCAAGTAAAAATACTGTTTCTAATAAAGGTTTGGAATCAGAACGTGCTGAATTGAATGAGAAAGTGGGAGAGTTGAATGAACGTGTTAAAGAGTTGGATAATGAATTATCTGTTAAAATAGACCAACTTTTTAGCGAAGAGAGGAAAAAGATCGATTCCCGGATTAATGACAAATTGGAGGAAATAAGTCCTGATTCAGATAAAAATGATTATTTGGAGGACAGAATCAAAGAGCTTTCCGAAGAATTTGATAGCAAGGTTGACAAGGTAAAGGAGAATAAGGTGGATGAATCACATTTGGATGATATCAAAGAAGAGTTTAAAGAAAAGGTATTCGAATCAGTTTCTAACATAGAAGGAAGTTTAGAAGAGATGGAGGAAAAACATGTTGATTTGGAAAAGAGGATAAAGGAATTAGAAGATAAACATTCCAGTTTGACAGACAGTTTGAATGAGTTGAAGGTGAATCGTAAAGCAAGTTCGGAGAATATTGGTGATTTAAAAGAAGAGATAAGAAATATCAAAGAAATGATAGAAAGTGATGAAAATAGGTGGAATAAATTGAACGAGAAGGTTAAGAGTTTGGGTAAAGAATTGGAGTTGGCTCGAAACAAAGGTAAAGATTCTAAGGGAGAGAGACCTAGACCTGTAGTAATGGAATAATTATTTGATTGAATCAGTTACTTTTTTCAATTCTTCTACAGTTTTGTCTTCTATCCTTGTTATTACAGCATCTATCTGTGTTTCTTTGAGTTTATTTATTTCTTCTATTCCATTTATCTTACCGTTAAATATTAATGGTAAATCAACCATTTTATTGGCAGTCTTTATTGTCTCTGCAGGTATGTCAGCCTTTGTCCCGAAACCGGTGTCTATGCATACAACATCCTTTCCTGATAGTTCTGAAAAAGTCATATAAGCTTTGAGCAGGCCTTTATTTTCTCTCGGTAATGGGTTGGCTTCGCCTACCCAACTGGAAACTCCTCCAGGTTCCACTACAATGTATGATGTTGAAATTACCTCAACACCGCTTTGGTAAACTGCAGGTGCACTCATCGCTTGTGCTCCCGTTATCCAGTAAGGATTTCTACTATTTATTAGGGTTTGGAAGAAAATACCATCTGCACTTTCACTGACCATTCCAGTATTCCCCGGAAACAATAATATAGGTAAATCCGTCACTTTTTTTATCTTGGACACGATTTCTTCTACGGATTCCTCATTTATATTGAGAGAACCACCGATAACGATTCCATCGGAACCACC
>JBDGUQ010000069.1:0-4135 GCA_042215785.1 Candidatus Aenigmatarchaeota archaeon | reverse complement strand
CTTCTGCCTTAGTAGTCATTTCAGTTAAAATATTTCCATTTTCCATTCCCAGATCCAAAAATGATAAAAATAATGGTCTTCCTCTATCTTTCTTGATCCATTCCAATATTTTTTTATCCATTTACTTTCTCCTCAATTTTTCCTTACCTATTTTTTTGGCATGTCCTATGACTTTGTTTGCCATTTTAAATGGATCGTCTGCCTTTTCTATCATGCTTGCAATATGTATTCCATCTGCCCCACCCTTCAATGTTTGTTCTATTTCTTTCAGATTTCTGTTCGATCCCGCACATATTACAGGGTGTTGGGTAGCCTTTTTAACTGCCCCAAACATCTCCGGCTGAGATGGTCCTGGGGCACCACTTCCTCTTTCAAGGATAGTCATCCTATTTCCCAAATATTTTCCTGCCATCGCGTAGGCAGCTGCGATATCTGGTTTGTGGTATGGTATAGGCCTTGCTTCACCTATCCATCCCACACTCTCGCCTGGCTCAACTATTAACAGCGAAGTTGGTATAGCTTCTATTCCCACCTTTTTTATCCTGGGAGCAGCTAATGCCTGTGCTCCCGTTATCCAGTAAGGATTTTCACTGTTCATAAGGGACATATAGTACAGAGAATCAGCTTTTTTCGATAGTCCACTTATATTGCCTGGGAAAAGCATTGTAGGAAGTGAGACTTCGGATTTGATCATTCCAATAACTTTGTCTAGAATATAGTCCTCGGCTCCTCCTAAACTTCCTCCTAGGAGTATTATATCTGCTCCTCCTTCTTCGAAAGCCTTTGCATATTTTACTCCTATTTCCAAATTGTCCATCGGAGGATCTATAAGTCCGAAGAATACCATTCCATCTTTTTCTATTGTTTCGTGTATGTAGGTTTCTACTTTTCCAGGTTTCATTTTTTCATCCCTAATCCATCTATAACTTCTCTTATTCCTCTTTCGAAATCATATTCAGGTTCATAGTTTAATTCTTCTTTTATTTTATTAATATCAAACCATCTTTCCCTTAAAAGTCTATCGATGTACTCCCCGGTTATCGTCGGTTTTTTTATTGTGAGCCCTGCCTTTATTTCGTAAATCTTTGCTATGACATGCGCCATCCATGGCGGTATTTCTTTGCTTGGGAATTCTACACCAAGTTCGTTGCACATTATTTCATATGTTTCTCTGTAAGTATATGCTCTTTCGTCTGCAATATTATAAATCTTTCCATATGCCTTTTCATTGTTCAAGATCAACTCAAATGCATCTATAATATTCTTTATATAAAGTGTATGGAAGTGGTTTGCACCCTTGCCTATCATGGGAAATCTCTTCTTTGCTTTTTTTAGAATCCCCTTCCAATAATGGTTTTCACCATATACTATGGTGGGTCTCAATACAGTTGCATTGAAACCATCTTTCATGAAATCCCTTACCTTGTTTTCTGCCTCTAGTTTAGTCCTTTCGTAATTAGTTTGTGGGTTGAATGGAGTTTCTTCGTCAGCGGGCGGGTTATTTAATTTTCCGTAGACACCCGTTGAAGAGATGTGTATCAGTTGTTCCGTATTGTTATTCCTGCAGTATTTGAGGACGTTTTCTGTTCCTTTAACGTTTACATCCCTCATTTTTTTCAGTGGAACACTTTCATTGATAATTGAGGCCAGATGAAAGACAATACCAGCACTTTTAATTTTTTCGAATGTGTCGGGATTTGTGATATTACCCTTAAGATAGGTTATTTTCCCATCTTCACCTTTTTTATTCAGTGAAAGAACCAGAATTTCTTTGACCCCGTCCTTATTTTTTAGTCTCTTCACGAGTCGACTTCCAATAAAGCCCGTCCCCCCAGTAACTAGAATTTTCATGGGATAATATTCTCGGTCAATATTTAAAAATTAACTTATCCCATACTTTCCAAATCCAACAGATATTTCTTCAAAGAGACATCATATCCATATCCTCCAATTCCATTTTTTGCAACCACTCTATGACACGGTATTATTATTGGAAGTGGATTGGCATTGCATGCATTTCCAACAGCTCTCTGGGCGTGAGGTTTGCCTATTTTTTCGGCCAATTCAGAATAAGATAATGTTTTTCCATATGGAATTTTCCTAATCTCCCCTAAAACAGCTCTCTGAAAATGAGTGAAGATCGAAAGATCAATTGAATAATTAAATTGGAATTTGTTGCCCTTCAAATATTCATTGAGATCTTTCTGAATTCTACCTTTCGTTTTATTGATCAATTCTTCAACGATCTCAATTCTCCATTTTTTTATTTGAAATTTCATTGATGGTAACCGATATGTTTTTTAAATTTTTCCAGAATTTTAAGAAGATTTTTACCCAAGATTTCAGGGGTCTCTCTCCTAAATACCTCTTCCAGGCTTTCAACCCGCTTTATGGCGGGATGATGGTGCATCATTGATCTATTGTTATATTTTCCCACTGCGTATATCCTTATATTTTTATCACACATCCAACATCCTATTGCAATTCCCATTTCGATGAACATATCGGTTCCCCCCTTATCGGAAATTAATACGAAGACATCAACACCACTTAGGGAATTGGATATTTTCTCAGAAATTACCGAACATTTATCTGGATTATTTGAATAGACTTTATCAGGTTCCTTGTTCGTCCAGTCGTAGACAATTTTTTGACCGTTCTTTCTTAGAAAATTACACAGTTCATTAATTTTTTCCCTATATTTTGTTCGACTTGCAAAATACCACTGCATAAATTTATTGATAGATGTTCATATTTAATTTTTTCCAGAATTTTAGAATATATTTTTAATAGAGCAAATTACAATATCAATATGCTAAAAATATTTATAGATACTAACATGTTTCTTGTTCCGGGTCAGTTCGGTGTGGATATTTTCTCCGAATTCGATAGGCTAATAGATAGGAGATATGAACTATACACATTAGAAAGTGTTTTGGAAGAATTGGAAAGTTTAATAGATAAGAGTGACAGGGACAGCAAAAATGCAAAACTAGCCCTTGATATGATAAATAGTGAAGGCATAAAAATCGTTGGAGAGGGAGATAACTATGTTGATGAGAGGCTTATGTACTATGCAAAGGAAGATAATACAGTTATAGCCACGAATGACGGAGAATTGATAAGAAAATTGAAGGAAGATAATACCGATATAATTCGGTTGAGAAAGAACAAAAAACTGGTTATAGAAGGAAAAAAATATCTGTAGAGTTGAAATTATGAAAACACACCTTGCTATTTTATATAAAAAATATCTTGATCTCATTCTCTCGGGAAAAAAGACCATAGAATCCAGGTTTTCAAAGATTCGAAGCGTTCCCTATGGGAAGGTTGAATCAGGAGATAGGATAATATTCAAGGAATCCAGCGGTCCGGTGAGAGGAGAAGCCAGTGTTGAAAAAGTTGAATATTTTGATAATGTGGATATTGAGGGTGTTAAGAAGATAATAAATAAGTATGGAGACGACCTACAGCTTGAACATGATTTTTCCAATGAAGAAGAGATAGATACTAACTATATAACCCTAATTTTCCTGAATAATGTGGAGAACATTGAACCATATGAAATTAAAAAGAAGGATCCACGGCCCTGGGTGGTGATGGATGGAAAACTTCAAGATGAGTTTGAGATTAAACCTTAGTTAACTTTTTAAGTTTGGACCATTTCATATATGTATTGGAAAATAAAAATGTTGGTTGTGATTTGATGAACTTATTGAAAGATTTAAGGCATGATAAGGATTTTGAAGAATTGAACCTCGTAGTTCATATACCAAAGGATTCCAACCTGGTTTATGAATACAAAGATGGATATTTTCAGGTTGTTGACGACCTTGATTTCGGACCGGGGTACCCAACAAAATCACCTGGTGAATACGGATATTTACCAAGAACGCACTACGATAATGGAGAATTTTTGGATTGCTTAACCCTTTCGAATGAGGGTACGATGCCGGGAATAGTGAGGAAAGTCAGACCAATTGGTATGATAAGTCTTACCAAAGGGGAAGTTGTGGATGAAAAAATTATCGCGGTTCAGGTAGGAGAAAGATTTAAAAATGTAAATGATATAAGTGACTTAGAGGAAGAAAATAGAAAAGCAAAATACTCAAAATGGAAAAAGGCAATTGATAAA